>DASVRL010000395.1:0-4945 GCA_036388635.1 Pyrinomonadaceae bacterium | reverse complement strand
GAAGAACGAAGCGTGTCGAACCCGACCATAGAAGACGCGATTAAATACGCCGCCGACAAAGGCTGTATTGTCGTGTTTTCAGCCGGAAACGACACCGACGACGTTCAATTTTATTATACTGCCCGCCATCCGCAGGTTATTTCGGTCGCTTCGGTGAACATAAACGACCGGCGCGCCGGCGATTCGAATTTTGGCAGCCTGGTAACGGTCGCGGCGCCCGGCGTAAAGATTCTTTCGTTAAAGTTGGGAACCGACGGGTATAGGTTCAAAAGCGGCACTTCGATGGCTTGTCCGCACGTGGCGGGTCTGGTCGCCTTGCTGCTGGCGAAAAGACCGAATCTGACATTTAGCGAGATTAAACAGATTCTCCAGGATAACGGCGATGTTATTGAAACGGATAGACCGATCGGTCGCCGGATAAACGCTGCCCGGAGCCTGAGCGCGATAGCCGCGCCGCCCGCGCCGCAGGACGGCATCGTCGAGGCGGCTAACGGAATAAGGGAAAAATTCGCTGAGCGGATTGCCAGACCCGAGCGCGAAACTGTCTGACGGCGGCGCTTTTCTTAACTTTACGGTTAAAAAACCGAAGACGATTTTCTCTCGGCTGAATGCTTTGAGAAAGCCGTCTTCGGTTTTTAATATTAAATCTAAACGGTAATTGTCGTGCCGTCGAATTTAGTTAAGGTGAATCCGTTGAATTGCTCGTTGTAGCCGGTTTTCTGGTCGCGCAGAATGCTGATGGCGAGCGCTTCGCCGAGCAGCATCGATTCGGTCGCGTCCGAGCGCCAATGCACGCCCGCCGCGTTGCGTCCGAGCGCGACGTTGGCAGCCATTTTATTTAATTCGCCGCCGACGGTTAAGTTTTCCGAGCCGTTGTAGGGAACCAAAGCCGTCCCGGTCGCGTCCGGCACGACCGGATTTTGAATAACGGTGTTTTCGTTAAACCACGCTTTCAGAATCGTCACGCAGGCGCCGGCGACCGTCGCGTGCCCCGCGCCGTAAGCCGGATGCGTCGGCGAGCCTTCGGGAAATGCCTGCGGCAGAAAAGCGTTTCCGGCGGGCAGATAGCCGCCGAGCCTTGAAGCGGTGGTGACGGAATTCAAAATTTCCGAATGAACCGGATAATTCGCGCCGTGGTAAGCCTTACGGTCGACTCTTGCGCCGAAAACTTCCGGTCGCATACGGCGATGGACAAACCATTTCTGATTCCAGACGGCTTTCAGAGCGCGCGTCGAGACTTCGCACAAAAGCGTGGCGATGTGCGGTCCGCCGAACGTTCCGAAACCGATTTGCGTCGCCGAATTTTTATACGGATTTCCGTTATCCGCCGGAACGCCCAAGCCCGCAATAACCAGAAACGCCTGAAAATACGCCTGGAACAAAACGTCGATATGCACCCACTGACCGAGGTCGCGCCCGTTGCGCATATAACGCGGCGTCGGGTCGATTAAATCGGTCTGCGACGGCGAGACGCCGTTTTGCGCGGCGAGCCAGCTATTAAAATCGGTCAGATAGTTCTGACCGCCGCTGCCGACGCCGAGAACCGTGTGAATCCGTTGATTGATTTCGTTCGCGCCGAAGAAACACGGTTGCAGAAAAAACTGCGACAGATACGGTCCGGCTTTGTCGCCCGCCGTCAAACCGCGAAACAGAACCCGCGGCGTGACCTGCCCGTTGGTGTCTTTCGCGCCTTTGAAATCCGCGCCGAACAAGGTCAAATCGGCGGCGGCGGCTTGCGCTATCGCGTTGTTTTCATAATCGGTGTAGGCGACGTCGCGCAGAATCGCCATCCAGTAATTTTCGGCGATTTCGGCGGCGAGCTCGCGACTGGCAAAAGCGGGCGGCGGCGGCTGGACGAAACCGAAACAATCTTTGCCTTCGAGGTCGAAAGCCAGACCGCATTGCGGATTGGTAAATTTCCGGTCGCCGCCGAGCGGAATCTGCTCGAACATCGCCGGGCTGCCGCTTCGCAAAGCGTTCAGAAACGAGTTGTAAGCCGACGGCACGACTTCGCCGTTCGTCTGGTGCGGCAGTCCTTTCGAGTAATTGCCGATGCGGTTCGGGTAAAGCTCCTCGTCGCCGTTATTGGGACGGTCGAAAAACGGCGGAATCGGCGCGAGATTCGAGTTTGCCACGTTTACGCGGAATTGATAACAGGCGGTTGCCCGTTGTTGATAAAAACTCTGCGCGCCGCGCGCGGCTTCGCGTTTGGTTTGCCCGAGCGCGGCGGATTTTTTATCGACGAGCGGCAGCACGGCTCCGACGGCGGCAGCGGCAATCGCGGTTTTGCCGATTTTACCGAGAAACTGGCGGCGACTGGCGGTCGAATTTAAAATCGGTTCGGCGTTTTCTTCATTTTTTTCTGTCATATTGCTTTCTCTTTTCTGTCAAAAATGTAGCTTCGGAATTGTTTTCAAAAATGCGAAAAGACGCATTAATGCCGACAAAATCCGGTAAATTTTATTATTAATGTGAATCAAGCGAAGAAATAATCGTGGAAGCGACGCAGGCGTTTTGCCTGTCTATCGAAATCTGCCCTTGATTTACTGTGTTAATTTTCGTTCGGAAAAGACAATTAATTGAATTTAAAAGTCTCGGTTTCGCCCGTCAGCAGTTGGCGAATATTTAACCACAGAATATTTTGCGTGACAAGAATTATTGTGTAAATTTTTGTAAAATCTTTAATCGAAACCGACGAAAACCGGCTCGGCAACCAGCGCGATGTCGAAATTTTCCCTGACTTTGTTCTGAATTTCGTCTTTCAAACTCAAAACGTCGGCGGCGGTCGCGCCGCCCGCGTTGACGATTGCCAGCGTGTGCCGGGTCGATAAACCGGCGTTTCCGCGGCGAAAACCTTTGTGAAAACCGGATTTTTCAATCAGCCAGGCGGCTGGGATTTTAACGTTGTCGGCGTCTACCGGAAACTTCGGAACTTCTTCAATCCCGAGAGCTTTCGCCCGCCCGGCAATCTCCGAAAACTTTTTACTGGCGACGACCGGATTTTTGAAAAACGAGCCGGCGCTGCGCGAATTCGGGTCGGCGGCGTCGATGACCATCGATTTTTCGGCGCGAATTTTCAGAACGGCTTCGCGCGTTTCGTTTAAACCGGGCTTTTTCTCGCCGAAAAAATTTTGTAAATCCCGGTAAACTATTTTCGGCGCGCCGTTATATTTTAAAGCGTAGGTGACGCGCAGAACGATGTAGCGATTTTTTTTCGTCGTGTTGAAGATGCTCGCGCGGTAGGCAAATCCGCATTCGGCGCGCGTCAGCTCGATTAATCGATTGTTTTTCCGGTCAAAGACGCGAACCGCAACGATCGTTTCCGAAACTTCCTGCCCGTAGGCGCCGACGTTCTGCACGGGCGTCCCGCCGACCAATCCCGGAATGCCGCTCAAACATTCGATTCCGGCTAAATTTTTTTCCACGCAGAACGAGACGAAAGCGTCCCAGTCTTCGCCCGCCTGCGCGGCAACGAAAACGGTTTCGCCCGTTTCCTGAAACGTGGAAACGCCTTTCAGAGCAATCTGTAAAACGAGACCTTCAAAGCCTTTATCGGAAATCAAAACGTTGCTGCCGCCGCCGAGAACGAAAACGTCGAGCGAGTTTTCGCGCGCGAACCCAATGGCTTTGACGACCTCGCTTTCGCTTTCGGCGGACACAAAAAAACGCGCCGCCCCGCCGATTTTCAGAGTCGTGAGCGGCGCGAGCGGCACGTTTTCCAGGATTTTCAAGCCGTAATTTTCAGTCATCAGCGACCAACTATAAAACAAATCCGGTCGCCGCTCAAACGAAAATTAAAACGGAAGCTTCGGTTTCGGAACGCGATTCTGAATCTCGTTCTGCGTTCGGTTCAGAACCGCGCCGGAAACGACGATGTCGAGCTGTGTCGCCAGATTCGGGTTCAGTTTTTTCAGCTTTTCCTGCGCCTTTCTCGCTTCTTTCGTATTTCCGCGACGATATTCGGCTTCGCCCAGATTGTAGAAACCGGCGGCGAATCTTTTGTCGATGTCGGTCGCTTTTTTGAACTGCTTGACGGCGTTGGCAAAATCGTTGAGCTGACGATACGCCAGACCGAGTTCGTTGATTGCCGAAATCCAGTTTTTTCGCAGATCGCTGGCTCTGGTCAAAGCCTGCACCGCGCCCTGATAATCGCCCAAATCCGTCAGCGTGATGCCGAGATTCAAAAACGCGGCGTCAAAATTCGGGTTCAGGACCGTGGCTTTTTGCAAAGAATCTCTGCCTTTGGCAAGTTTCACTTTCGCGTCCGCCTCGCGTTTCGCGCGTAAATCATCCTGCGCGGCGTTGTAATACGCCCAGCCGAGATTGGTGTGGTCGACCGGGTCGGGACGCATCGCGACCGCCGTGTCCAGGCGCTCGACCGCCTTGTTCCATTTGCGCTCTTTTCCTAAACAAAAGCCCCACTCGCTGAACATATCGGCATCGCCTTTGATAAACTGCGCGGCGAGCCCGTACTCGCCGTTCGCTTCGGCGTAGCGGTCTAATTGACGAAAAGCGTTTGCCAGATTCAGATGCGCTTCGCCGTTGTCGTTTTTCAATCTCAACGTTTCTTTATAAGCGGTAATCGCGTCTTCGTAGCGATTGCGGTTGTAGTAAGCCACGCCCAAATCGAACCACGCTTCGGTAAATCTCGGATTTATCCGCACGGCTTCCTTATAGGCGTTAATCGCTTCCTTGTCTTTATCGAGCCGGTCGTAGGTTTCGCCCTGATAATAATAGGCTTCGGCGTAATCCGGTTTCGCTTTGACGGCGCTGGAAAAGGCGGCTAAGGCTTCCTGGTTTTTATTTTGTTTGTAATAAAGCAAGCCTTTGAAATATTGCGTTTCCGCGTCGTTTGCGCCGTTTGTGGCGGTCGCTTTCGTCAGATAATTTTCCGCCAGCGCGACCTCGCCTTTCTGCAAATATAAAATGCCGAGCGGCGCGTGCA
>DASVRL010000394.1:0-2171 GCA_036388635.1 Pyrinomonadaceae bacterium | reverse complement strand
AGACCGCGACATCCGCTTTTCCATCGCCGTCGAAATCAGCTCCGGCAATCGGTTTGTCTCCGTTCTGACCGAAAGGAACAGTATCAAAATTCTGCGAAGGAATGCCGGTCGCACGGGCGATATACCAACTTCCGGTCGAAGGTCGGAAAACGGCTAAATTAGCACGTCCGTCGCCGTCGAAATCTCCGGGTACGGGAATATCTCCGTTGGCTCCGAACTGCGCCGCTCGGAATCCGGCACTCGATTGCATCAGATACCAGACTCCGTCCGAAGGTCGCCAGACGGCAACGTCGGTTTTGCCGTCACCGTCGTAATCCGCCGGCACGATGACGTCGCCGTTGGCTCCAAACTGAACCGTATCAAAATTCTGCGACGGCACGCCGGTCGGGCGCGCGATATACCACGCTCCTGTCGATGGGCGAAACACCGAAATATCAGATATGCCGTCACCGTTGTAATCGAACGGAGTTGAGCGCGGCACGGTGTTGTTCAGCAAGCGAACGATGCTTACTCTCGGCGTGTTGTTGTATCTGACAAAAGAACCGGCGACTAAAACTTTTCCGCTCGCGTCGAGGGCAATCGAAAAGACGCTGTTGTCCGTTCCGGTTCCGACGTTGAAGGTCGAATCGATTGTGCCGTTCGGATTCAGACGCGCGATTCTATTTCGCGCCGCGCCGCCTATGTTGATAAACGCGCCGCCGACCAGAATTTTTCCGTCCGCCTGAATTTTAACCGCATTCACTTGCGAACTCGAGTTTGCGTTGAATGTTGTGTCGAGAGAACCATCAGAATTCAGCCGTGCAATCCCAAACCGAATAGTCCCGTTAACGGTGGCAAACTGTCCGGCAATGATGAGCTTTCCGTCAGCTTGCAAGTCCAAATCCAAAACGATGGCGTCCGGTCCGCCGCCGACTCCGCCGAGAGGATTGAACGTCGTGTCCAGACTTCCGTTCGCATTCAGCCGCGCGATGTTGTTGCGCGTCATACCGCCGATGTTGTTGAACAAGCCGCCGATGACGATTTTTCCGTCCGGCTGCACGATAGCTTTTCTGACTTGTGCCCCGCCGTTGAACGGCGGTATCAGAAAGTTTTGATCTATGGTGCCGTTCTGGTTGAATTTCATCACGATCCGCGGCGTATTGATGCCGCCCGGACCGCCGGATTCTACCAGTTGACCGGCGCCGATGATCTTGCCGTCAGGCAGGACGACGATGTCCCATACCGGTCCCGAGGTGTGAAGCGTATTCGTGGCGAAAGTCGGGTCAAACGTGCCGTCTGGATTGAGTCGCACCAGCATTCCGAAAAACTGCCCGCCGACCAGAACTTTATTGTCCGGCTGCACCGCGACCGTACGAACAATCGCGTCCTGATTGGCGCCGGAGATCGGTGGGTTGAACGTTGTGTCCGCGCTTCCGTCCGGGTTGAACCGCGCGATGCTCGGGCGCACGTGACTGTTGATCGCGCCGAAAACGCCGCCGATGATAATTCCGCCGTTGGGCTGCACGGCAACGTCGAAAATTGAAGCCCTGTTTCCGAACAGTGAAACGAAAGAGCCGTCGACCGAGCCGTCCGCGTTCAAACGATTGAGCGCCGCGCCGCGTGTGATGAGTCTTCTCATCTCTCCGCCGATAACGATTTGCCCGTTCGGCAAGGGCGCGATGTCGACAATCGAGAGGTAGATTCCGTTGGTCGGTATCACGCCGTTGAAATTCAGCGACGGCTCGATGCCTCCGTTATTGTTAAGCCTGTGCAAAATACTACTTATATTAATGCTGCCGTTGAAAACAGCGCCGCCGATCAAAATCATCCCGTCACTTCCGATTTCGACGTCATTAATGACTATTTCATTCGACGACGAAAGCGGGCTGGCAAAAGTATCGTCGAGCGTTCCGTTCGGGTTCAAACGGGCGACCGCCAGGCGCGGCGCATTATTGACGTTGGTGAATCTTCCGCCGATGAGGATTTTGCCGTCCGCCTGAAGCTTGATAGCCATAATCGCGTTATTGACCAAAACATTAAAAGATGTGTCCTGCGTACCGTCTTCGTTTAAACGCTTGAGAAACCTCTCATTACCGGTATTAGGCGTATTAAAACCGAGTATTTTCCCATCTGCCTGAACCGCTATATCAAAAATCGGCGACGCGAGCGTGTTGGATAAAACAAATGTACTG
>DASVRL010000393.1:0-8520 GCA_036388635.1 Pyrinomonadaceae bacterium | reverse complement strand
AGACAAAACTCATTATATTTAAAGCTTGGCACTTAGTGGCATTGCAATTGCTAGTGGTTAGTGTACTGTCATAATTCAGCAAAAATTAATTTTTGCAGTAAATAATTCATAAGGGAGAAGTGAAAAAATGAAAAAGTATGTAGGTATATTTTTGATGCTGGCATTGGTTCTGGGTTTGATGCCGCTGATGATGCCGGTTAGCGTTGAAGCTCAGACATACGTTCAGCGTTATGTTGACAGAAGAGGCAGAGTTCGTTATCGACGGGTCGCCAAACCGAGCTATTATCGTCGCCATCGAAATAGAATCAATATGGCTGTCGGAACGGGCGGCGGCGCGATTCTCGGCGGTCTTATCGGCGGCAGACGCGGCGCTCTAATCGGTGCCGGCGTCGGTCTGGGCAGTTCGGCTCTTTACACTTATAAGCTGAAGCCGAAAAAGAGAAAATATCGCAAAATCCGCAGATATTAATCGATTTCGAGAAAATAATCGAAAAGCCGTGAAGCTTAAATTCTTCACGGCTTTTTCTTTTCCCGATTTATCTTTTTTAGCTTGACTTCTTGAGTTTATTGGAATATTTTTTTTCAGCTGTAAATGCTTTATCAGATTAATTTTAGTAGGCAAGGCAAATAATGAATCCACCGGTTAAGTACGGATTAATTTTTTTTTCGCTGCTTTTACTTGCTTGTAATGTAAATGCGCAGGTCGAACAAATATGCGCCGAATCAGGTCTTAATCCTTCGTTAGATTCGCCTTTTGCGCACGTGCCGTATGTATTCGGACGTGTTGCTTTAAAAGATTTTGATCCGGGCGCTAAATTACCGAACGTCACTGTCGCATTAGTCGATAATCAATCGACGAGTCGTTGGAGCGTCGGCAAGACAGGCAACTATTGCTTCAAACTGAAAAGCAGCAACAGTACGCTTATTGTCGAAGTAGACGGCGTCGAAGTCGCGCGCAGAACGCTTGCTTCTTTCGGAGCTTCACAGCAGCGCGAGGATTTTGAAATATACTCGACGCAGTCACAGAAATCGATTCCTCCGAAAGCGGTTTCGGCTAAGTTTTTTCATCCGGTAAATCCCAAAACCGTCGAACTTTATAAAAAAACCGCCGAAGCGGAAAGCAGGAAAAACTCTGAAAAGGCTATCGAGCACTTAAAGGAGATTGTTTCAATTGACCCCGCCGATTTTATTGCCTGGGCGCAGCTCGGCATATTATACGAGGATAAAAATTTGCTCGCCGAAGCGGAATCGGCTTTTAGGAAATCGCTCGAACTAAAGATTGAATACGCTCCGGCGTGGCTGCATATGGGAAAGATACGAGTTGCTCAAAAACAACTCGAAGCGGCAATTGAAATTTTCAAACACGTGACGTCAATCGAACCGACCTCGGCGCGGGCATTTCAACTTCTCGGGGAAACATATCTTCAGGCGCGCCAAGGCACTTTAGGAGCAGAGGCGCTCAATCAAGCGATAAAGCTCGACCCGACCGGCATGGCTGAATCTCACCTGCTATTAGCACATCTTTATAATCTTGCCGGTGCCAAGCAGCTTGCCGCCCGCGAATACAAGATTTTCCTGACAAAGCAACCCAATCACCCGGACAAAAAGAAATTCGAACAATATATTAAGAATAATCCCGAGTAACGAATTTATAAGCGCTGGCAATCCGTCTGCCGATGTTTTGAAATTTTCAGCGCAACATCGGCACTTTCACGCCCGTTTCCTTAGCAAATTCAATCGCTTCCTGATAGCCCGCATCGACGTGGCGGACGACGCCCATTCCCGGGTCGGTCGTTAAAACTCTTTCGATACGCCGTGCGGCTTCGGGCGTGCCGTCGGCGACGATGACCTGTCCGGCGTGCAGGCTGTAGCCGATGCCGACGCCGCCGCCGTGATGAAGCGAAACCCAGGTCGCGCCGCCGACGGCGTTTATCATGGCGTTCAGATAAACCCAGTCGGCGATGGCGTCTGAGCCGTCTTTCATCGATTCGGTTTCGCGGTTGGGCGAGGCGACCGAGCCGCAATCGAGGTGGTCGCGCCCGATGACGATTGGGGCTTTCAGCTCGCCGCTGGCGACCATTTCGTTTAATTTCAAACCGGCTTTGGCGCGTTCGCCGTAGCCGAGCCAGCAGATGCGGGCGGGCAAACCCTGAAATTCGACCGATTCCTGCGCCATTGTCAGCCAGCGCGAAAGGTGGTCGTTTTCCGGAAAGAGATTCATAATCGCGTCGTCGGTTTTGTAGATGTCTTCCTTTTCGCCCGAGAGCGCGACCCAGCGAAACGGACCTTTGCCTTCGCAGAAAAGCGGACGAATATAGGCGGGCACGAAGCCCGGATAATCGAAGGCGTCCGCGACGCCGTTATCCTTTGCGCGCTGTCTTAAATTGTTGCCGTAATCGAAAACAATCGCGCCTTTTCGCTGAAATTCGAGCATTGCCTCGACGTGACGCGCCATCGAATCCATCGCTCGTTTCGTGTATTCGGCTTCATCTGTTTTTCTTAATTCACCGGCTTTTTCGATTGAAAGACCTTCGGGAATGTAGCCGTAAAGAACGTCGTGCGCTGAAGTCTGGTCGGTGACGACGTCGGGAATGATTCCTTTTTCTAAAATCTGCCAGTGTATCTCGGCGGCGTTGCCGAGCAGCGCGATTGATTTGGCTTCTTTTTTTTCGGTAAATTCTCTGACCATTTGCAGCGCTTCGTCTAAATTTTCCGTTGCCAAATCAACCTGTTTTAATTGCAGACGTCGGTCAATCCGCCAGCGGTCGACTTCGACCAAAAGACCGACGCCGCCGTTAAAAGTAATCGCCTGCGCCTGCGCGCCGCCCATTTCGCCCAAGCCCGCGGTCAGAACAAATTTACCGGCGAGATTTCCCCAGCCGTTTTGCCGCGCCAGCGAACCGAAAGTCTCGTAAGTTCCCTGCAAAATTCCTTGCGTGCCGATATAAATCCAGCTTCCGGCGGTCATCTGCCCATACATTATCAGCCCCGCGCGCTCCCATTTGTCAAAATTTTCCTGCGTCGCCCACGCCGGAACGATATTTGAATTTGACAGCAGAACCTTCGGCGCGTCAGTGTGCGTTTTGAAAACGGCGACGGGTTTGCCCGACTGCACGAGAAGCGTTTCGTCTTCTTCCAGATTTTTTAAGCTGTCCAGGATCGCGTCGAAGCATTCCCAATTTCGCGCCGCTTTCCCGCGACCGCCATAGACGATTAAATTGTCCGGGTCAAAGGCGACATCCGCGTCCAGATTGTTTTGAATCATCCGATAAGCGGCTTCCGCGAGCCAGTTTTTGCAGGTTAATTTCGTTCCCGTCGGCGCTTTGATAGTTCGTTTCATAATTTTCTATTTATAATGACGAATAATTTTAAATATGATAGTTTTAGACTATCAATCAATCAACTATGAGCAATATTTTTGAATTGGTCGAGCGACCGGACGAGGAACTTTTTTTTAGACGAAATGACCCGAACGACGTGCGGCTCGGCGAAATCGTTCCGAATGTGAGATACGAAGAAGCCGGCGTCGTCATCGTCGGCTGCCCGGAAGATGAAGGCGTGCGGCGCAATAACGGGCGCGAAGGCACGGCTCTGGCGCCCGACGCGATTCGGCGCGAGTTTTACAGGTTCACGCCGTTCGGCATCAGCGCGAGAATTTTCGACGCGGGAAATATAAAGGTCGAAGGCTCTCTGGAAGAAACGCACGACGCGTTTCGTGCGGTCGTGACGCAAATTCTGAAAGACGGCAAAAAGGTCGTCAGTCTCGGCGGCGGAAACGATATCTCTTATCCGGCGGGCGCGGCGATGGCGGAAACCTGCGGCGCGGGCAACTGGATTGCAACTAATGTCGATTCTCATTTCGACGTGCGCGCCGAAGGCGAAAGAAACAACGAGACGGCTTATCGCCAATTGCTCGAAGAAAAGCTTCTCCGACCCGATTATCTCTATGAAGTCGCTTTTCAAACTCAGCTTGCGTCGCCGGTTTATTACCGTTATCTGCAAAATCTGAACGTGAATCTCATCAGCCTCGAACAGCTTCGCTCCAGAACGGAAGCCGACTACGAAGTTCGTGAATTGATGAAACAAAAATTTATCAATCACAGTTCTTCTTTAAGTTCTTTTTTCAGTTTTGATTTAAGCGCTGTCCGAATGTCGGACGCGCCGGGCGTTACTGCTCCGAATCCGACGGGCTTGCGCGCCGGCGAGTTGATTACGCTGGTCAAATTTGCGGCGAGCCTGGTAAATACACGGATTATCGAGTTTACCGAAGTCAATCCGAAATTTGACATCGACAACCGCACCGTCAAACTGGTCGCCGTCGCGATGCACCGCTTCTGCGCCGCATTAAGTAAAACGCGTTAATAAAAACATCAAGTAAAACGCGTTAATAAAAAAAGAAGGCTAGTCTTCAAGACTAGCCTTCTTTTTTTGTTGCTGGAGTGAAAAACAAAACGTTTATGCTCTTAAACTGCGTCCGGTTGCCAGGCGATAAATTGCTAATACAATAATCGCGCCGATTACCGAAAAGATGAAACTATACAAAGAGTTTCCAAGATTACTGGTGTCGTTAGCCAGATTGCCTCCGAATAATGCATTGCCGATAAATCCGCCAACCACCGCGCCGACGATTCCGAGAATCGTGGTTAAAATAAAGCCGCCGCTATCAGGACCCGGCATAAGTGCCTTTGCAATAAATCCCGCCAAAAATCCCAAAACAATCCAAATAAGTAATGAAATCATTTTTTTTCTCCTTTACCTTCCCTCTTGTTATTAACCTTGATTAAGGCTTTTTACAACCTCTGCCGTGTATTTAGCAAAGGTTGTGCCAAATCCGCGAGAAAGGCTTTTAAGCCCCTTAAAATGTTGCATTTACTGAATTTAATTATTTTGTAAATATTCCGCACGGCATTATCAAAACCGTGTATGTATTAAATCCACACACAAAAGATGAATGGTTTACAACACTTTTCGCCGGATTTTCATTATTTTCCGGCGAGAAATTTATTGTAGTTTTCCAAAATCGCCGCAACATCGGCGTAAACTTCGCGGCAGCCGGCATTTATCAGTTCGCTTTTCGTCCAGCCGCCCGTCAGAACTCCGATTGTTTTCAAACCGATTTTGCCGGCGGCTTCGGCATCATAAGCGGTATCGCCGACGACGACCACGTTCTTTTTGTTGATTTTTCCGAGTTTTTCCAGCGCAGCTTGAAAAATATCCGGATACGGTTTCGATTTTTCCGCGTCGTCGGCAGAGGTTTCTTCTTCGATTAAATCTTCGATGCGGGCGATTTTTTTATATTTCTCGACTTCGTCGGCTTTCGAAGAGCTTGCCAGCACGATGCGTCGCCCGTCGTTTTTGAGTTTCTCGAAAAGTTCGCGCACCTTCGGAAACGGCTCAATTTTCGGCAAATAATTTCGCTGGAAATATTCGCCGCGATATTTTTCCAGCTCCTTGCCGAACTGTCTGATTTCTTTCTGCGTTAAAAATTCCGGCAGATACTGGTCGCCGCCTTTGCCGACCTGGCGGCGCGCCTCGTAAAATTTTACTTTTTTGCCGTATTTCTCGAACGCTTTCACCCACGCATGCGCGTGATAGTCGTTTGAATCGATCAATGTTCCGTCGATGTCAAAAATAACCGCTTCCATCAAAACTTTAACCCCTTGATATTTTATTCAGATAAACAGTTTGACTGTTTCGGCTTACTTATTCAATCCGGCGCTCAGTAAACTGATTTCCCCGCGCCAAGCGGAAATCTTCATCTGTAAGTTCTCGTTTTGCCGGTATCGGCAATCGCCGAATCTTTCGCCCGAAAACTATCATTTTCAATTCTCAGTCATTCGTTTTTCATTTCCTGCACACTTGACACTGATTGAACGGATTCGCTATTTTATAAGTTCGCTTTCACAAAACAGCGAAAGCTCGTAGTCACTTAGCTCAGTGGTAGAGCACTACCTTGACACGGTAGGGGTCAGCAGTTCAAGTCTGCTAGTGACTACCATTTTTTTTGTCTGAAATTCTCCGCTTTATTAATTTTACAAGCCTGAAATAATTCGCAAGCTTCAAAAACACGAAAAAAAACGGCAGCCACTTTTGGCTGCCGTAACTTATTGAATTCAATTGTCGCGCCCGTTTTCGGCGGTTGGCAATCGAAAAGACTTATCTGACGAAAGCATTCGGAGTCGGAACATCGCCGCTGGCGCCGAACTGAAATCCGGTAAAGCCAGCCGTTGTTCTCAATAGATACCAGGTACCTGATGACGGTCTGAAGACGACAAGGTCGGCTTTGCCGTCGCCGTCAAAATCTGCCGGTGCGGGCTTGTCTTCCGTTACTCCGAAATGCAGTCCGGTAAAGGAATTGTTGCTGCTGTTGATTATGTACCAATCGCCGACCGACGGTCTGTAAACTGCTAAATCAGTTTTGCCGTCTCCATCATAGTCTGCCGCTACGGGCAAATCTCCCGGTGCGCCGAATTGTGCGGGAGAGAAAGTATCGGTTGCGCTGTTGATGCGATACCACGTGCCGTTTGATGGTCGGAAAACAGTTAAATCAGATTTACCATCTCCGTCGAAATCTCCGACTAAAGGCTTATCTTCAGCTATTCCGAATTGAGCGGCAACGAATTGATTGTTGGAACTGTTAATCCGATACCAGCTTCCCGCCGACGGACGATAAACCGTTAAATCGGCACGTCCGTCGCCGTCAAAATCTCCGGGTACGGGCAAATCTCCGTTTGTGCCGAACTGCGCGGGCGTGAAGGTGTTGTTTGATGAATTCAAACGATACCAGCCGCCGTCCGACGGGCGAAACACACAGATGTCCGTTATCATGTCGCCGTCGAAATCTGCCGGCGCAATCAAATCTCCGTTTGCTCCGAACTGGACGCCGACAAAACCGTTATCCGAGCTGCGTGAAATATACCAGCTTCCGGTTGATGGACGAAACACCGAAAGGTCAGCCCGACCGTCCCCGTCATAATCGAAGAATTTACGATTAACAACTGCACCTGCCTGATTGACTGTAAACGTCAAAGCGGTGTTGAAGGGACCGATGGGTCCGACAATGTTGCCGACGCGCGCCGGACCCTGGTTCGGCGCGACGCTGTAGGTAACCGTTCCGCTGCCGGTTCCCGACCCATTGGTCACGGTCAGCCACGGAAGGTTGGTGCTCGCCGCATTCCACGGACAACTGCTGTCGGAAGCGATGACGTTATAGCTGCCAGTTCCCCCCCCCGACGCGAAATTCTGACTCAACGGGCTAATTTGAAACTGGCAGCCTCTGGCTTGAGTTACCGTAAACGTCTGCCCGCCCGCCGTAATCGTGCCGGTTCTCGCCACGCCCGGATTTGACTGGTAAGAGAAACCGACAGTGCCGTTTCCGCTGCCGCTGCTGCCCGAGGTGATGGTTAACCATGAAACATTGCTGGTCGCCGTCCACTGGCAGCCCGCGGCGGAGTTGATGGTGAAACTGCCGGTGCCGGCAACGAATGAGACGTTCGCACTGTTAACCGGAAGCGTAAACACGCAGCCGCTCGCCTGATTGACGGTGAAGGTCTCGCCGCCCGCCGTAATAGTGCCGGAACGTTCGGGTCCCGTGTTGGCTTGCACCGAAAATGAAATCGTGCCGTTGCCTGTTCCGCTCGCGCCGCCCGTGATTGTTATCCACGAAACGTTGCTGACTGCCGTCCACTGGCAAGAAGCGGCGGTATTTATGTTGAAATTACCCGTGCCGCCATTGCTCGGGAAATTAGCGCTGTTCGACGAAAGACTATATGAACAGCCGCCGGTTTGCGTGATTGTAAACGTCTGTCCGCCGACGGTGATGCTTCCCGTTCTTTGCGGACCCGGATTTGCCTGAACCGTGAAAGAAACCGAGCCGTTTCCCGTCCCGCTGCCCGAAGTAATTGAAATCCACGAAGCGGTCGTCGCTGCCGTCCAACCGCAGGCTGAGTTCGAGGGCGTCACGTTAAAGCTTCCGGCGCCGCCTGCCGCCGCGATGGTCGTGCCGGTCGGAGCGATGGAAAATGTGCAGCCGCTGGCTTGCGTGACGGTGTAAGTTTGTCCGGCAATCGTCAGCGTGCCGGTGCGCTCCGGTCCTGGATTCGCCAGCACATTAAAAGTTACAGAGCCGTTTCCGCTGCCGCTTGCGCCGCCGGTAATCGAAATCCAGTTGACGTTGCTCGCCGCCGTCCACGCGCAGCCGCTTGCGGTCGTTACGTTTACGCTTCCGTTTCCGCCAGCCGCCGGGAAATTAGCGCTCGTCGCCGATAACGAGTATGCACAGCCCGAAGCCTGATTGACGGTATACGTCAAACCGGCAGCGGTGATTGTTCCGGTTCGCGCCGGTCCCGTATTGGCGGCAACCGTAAATGAAACCGTTCCGTTGCCGTTGCCCTGGTTTCCTCCGGTAATTGTAATCCAGTTATCGTTTGCCTGTGCCGTCCAGGTGCAGCCGGCATTTGTCAAAACGTTGAAATTGCTGTTGCTGCCGTTTGCCGGAAAGTTCTGGCTGTTTGCCGAGAG
>DASVRL010000392.1:0-4716 GCA_036388635.1 Pyrinomonadaceae bacterium | reverse complement strand
TCAAAAAAGAAACGCTGACCGCCGACCAGAAACAGGAAATTCTCGGGCGCGTTAAAACGACCACCGATCTCGAAGATTTAAAAGATTGTTTTCTCGTGGTCGAAGCCGCGACGGAAAACTTCGACGTCAAAAAACAGCTTTTTGAAAAGCTCGACCAGATCACCGGCGCGGACTGTATCCTGGCTTCCAACACTTCTTCGATTTCGATTACGAAAATCGCGGCGGTCACCAAACGCCCCGACAAGGTTATCGGAATGCACTTTATGAATCCCGTCCCGCTGATGAAGCTGGTCGAAGTCATTCGCGGCATCGCTACGAGCGATGAAACATATCAAAAAGTTCAGGAGCTTTCCGAAAAAATGGGCAAAACGCCGCTCGACTGCCAGGATTTTCCGGGTTTTGTCGCCAACCGCATCCTGCTGCCGATGATTAACGAAGCGATTTTCGCGCTTTATGAGGGCGTCGCGACCAAAGAAAGCATCGACGGCATTATGAAGCTCGGTATGAATCATCCGATGGGACCTCTGACCTTAGCGGATTTTATCGGCTTGGACGTTTGCCTGGCGATTTTGCGCGTGATGCACGAAGGCTTGGGCGACCCGAAATATCGCCCGTGCCCGCTGCTGGTGAAAATGGTCGACGCCGGCTGGCTCGGGCGCAAAACCGGCAAAGGTTTTTACGAATACAATCAATAATGATAATCGCCGCCACGGAAAGACTTATTTTCAGAACATTGGATTTATCCGATGCGGAAGATTTATATCGCATTTACTCCAATCCCGAAACAATGCGGTTTATGGGAAAAGGCTCGGTTTCGGTTGAAGAAGAACGCGGTCGTATCGAGAACCACATCAGAAATTATTATGAACGCTACGGTTTCGGTTTGTGGGCGACCGTGCTCAAAGAAAATAATCGTTTAATCGGTCGCTGCGGATTGTTGTATCAGGAAATAGGAGGCGTAAAAGACCTTGAGCTTGCCTATTTACTCGACCCCGTCTATTGGGGCAAAGGCTTGGCAACCGAAGCCGCCGCCGCCATTGTTAAGCTCGGCTTTACCGGATACGACTTTAAACGAATCATTGCAGTTATCAATTCGCAAAATACGGCTTCGATTCGGGTGGCTGAAAAAGTCGGTTTGAGTTTTGAAAAAGAGCTGCCAAATTATAAAGATTTCGGCAGAGTTTCGGTTTACTCGCTGGAAAGATAAAAGGGTCAAAGCCGGACGCGAAAAGTTTGCATCCGGCTTTTTTTCTTCCGCATCTTAAAACCTGTTTGCGGTTTCCTGCGTATCAACACGCGGCAAGCACCTTCAGACTTTTTATACAAAAGGAAAATTTATGCGAAAACTTTCGGCAATTTTAATAATGCTCGTTTTTGTTCTGGGATTGAGCCGGGCATCTTTTGCCCAGACGAAACCGGCGCCGCTCAATATCAAAGAGCGAACTTTAGCGAACGGCTTAAAGGTGGTCAGCGTGCAGGACAGCACCACGCCGACCGTCGCCATTCACGTCTGGTACAACGTCGGCTCAAAGGACGACCCGCAAGGTCGCTCGGGCTTTGCGCATATGTTCGAGCATATGATGTTCAAGTCGACCAAGAATATGCCGAACGAAAAAATGGACCGCCTGACCGAAGACGTCGGCGGTTTCAACAACGCTTCGACGTGGGACGATTTTACGAATTATTACGAGGTCGTGCCGTCGAATCATCTGGAACCTCTGCTCTGGGCGGAAGCCGACCGGATGATTAATCTGAACGTCGACGACGCGAATTTCAACTCCGAGCGCGACGTCGTGAAAGAAGAATTTCGCCAGCGAATTTTAGCCAATCCTTACGGGATGCTTTTCGGGCAATATCTGGAAAAGCTTTCGTTTATGACGCACCCGTACAAGCGTCCGGGTATCGGCAATCTCGACGAGTTAACGGCGGCGACGCCGGCAGACGCGCGCGAGTTTTACCAGATGTTTTATCGTCCCGACAACGCTTATCTGATTGTCGTCGGCGATTTCGACCAGAAACAATTCGACGCCTGGACGGACAAATATTTCGGCAGAATCAAACGCCCCGCCGGCAGGATTCCGCGCGTGACGATTGCCGAACCGGAACGCAGCGCCGAAAAACGCTTTATGCAGACCGCGCCGAACGTGCCTTTTCCGGCAGTTGCGATAACTTATCTCGCGCCGCCTTCCAGGAGCGAGGACGTTCCGGCTTTGCGCGTCGCCGAATTGATTTTGTCCGGCGGCGAAAGCTCGCGGCTGTACCAGGAACTCGTTTACAAACAGCAGCTGGCGCAGGAAGCCGCTTTTACCGGCGACATTCGCGTCGATAGAGGCTTGCTTTACTTTTACGCGATCGCTTCGGAAGGCAAAACCGCTGAGGCGCTGGAAAAATCTCTGCTCGCCGAATTGCAGAAAATTCAAACCGCGACGGTTTCCGCCAAAGAATTGGAAAAGGCGAAAAATCAATTGATTACGCGCAAAGTTCAGGAGCTGGAAACCAACGACGGGAAAGCGATTGCGGTCGAGCGCGCCGTCGCTTATGACGGCGACCCGAAAGCGGTTAATTCCGACATTCAAAAACTGCAAGCCGTCACGGCATCAGACGTGCAAAGAGTGATGAAAAAATACTTTACCGACAAAAACCGCGTCGTGATTTATTACCAGAACGAAGCGAGCAGCGATGCAAGCAAAAAGTAAAAAGGAAAAAGGAAAAATTATGAAAGAAATTAAAGTTTTGGGTTTAAGTATCAAGCAAACGATTTTTGCCTTTTTGCTTTTACCTTTTGCCTTTTCGGTTGTCTCTGCACAAACCGAAACGGCGCCCGCGCCGAGCGCGCCGCGCCCGGTGCAGATTCCCGCCGTGAAAGAAATGAAGCTGGCAAACGGTCTGACCGTCGCGGTCGTCGAGCGCCGCAACGTTCCGCTCGTCACCGTCCAGCTTTTGGTGAGAAGCGGCGCGGAAATCGAAGCGATGGACAAAGCCGGCTTGGCGAATATGACCGCTTCGCTTTTGACGAAAGGCACGAAAACCCGCACGGCGACGCAAATCGCCGAAGAGATGGAATTTCTCGGCGGCTCGATAAACGCCGGCGCGGGCTGGAACAATTCAGCCGTCACCATCGGCACGATGAGCGACAAGCTCGACGCGGCGATGGCGATTATGGCGGACGTCGTGCTGAATCCTTCGTTCAAACAGGAAGAAATCGATTTGCTCAAATCGCAGACGCTCGACGGTTTGACCTACAACCTGAAACAGCCGGGATTTTTGGCGACTTACGTTGCCAGTCGGTACAGCTTCGGCGAGCATCCGGCGGGCGGAACGCCGAGCAGCCTGAGCGCCATTACGCGCGCCGACATCGCCGGATTTCATTCGACTAATTACAAGCCTTTCTCGGCGGTTTTAATTTTTGCCGGCGACATTACGAGCGAAAACGCGAATAAACTGGCGGAAAAATATTTCGGCGGCTGGGACGGCAAAGGCACGGGACGCGGCAGCGGTACCGGCAGCAGCATCGGAAGCGGAAACGGCGATTTAAAGTCAGGCGTCGCCCGGCGCATTCTCGTCGTCGATTTGCCGAAATCCGGACAGGCTTCGGTCAATTACGCTAAAAATCTGGCGTCGAACGGGCGCGGCGGAGACCAGTATTATCCGGCGAGCGTTTTAAATTCGCTGCTCGGCGGCGGTTACTCGTCTCGTCTGAACCAGGAGATTCGCATCAAGCGCGGTCTGAGCTACGGCGCGGGCAGCAGTTTTGCGTGGCGCAACTCGAAGTCGAATTTCTCGACGCGGACGCAGACGAAAAACGAATCGGCGGCGGAAGTTGCCGAGCTGGTGATGGCGGAAATAAAAAAACTGACGGAAGGCTCGATTGCCGACGTCGAACTGAACCCGCGCAAATCCGTTCTGACCGGCAATTTCGGGCGCAATCTGGAAACGACCGGCGGGCTGGCGGCGCAAGTCGCCGATTTATACAGCTTCGGTTTGCCGACCGGCGAATTAAACGCTTATATGAATCGCGTGCAAGCCGTTTCAGACCGGCAAATCCGCGATTTCGCGGGCGTCAACCTGCTCGGCGGCGACATTATCATCGTCGGCGATTACGCCGTCTTTAAAGAGGATTTGGCAAAGCGTTTTCCGAATACGACAATCGAGGTCATCAAAGCCGACGAGCTGGATTTAAGCAAAGAAAATTTACGCAGAAGCGGCGGTCAAGCGGTCAAAGCCGGCTCGTAAGTTTAACGACGAACTGAAAATGACGAATGGCGAATGGGAATAATGCTCAATCTCGTCATTCGTCATTCGTCATTGCAAAAAAGCGTTTCGGTCTTTACCGCGTCAAAGTGTAACCGCAAATAAGTTTTACTTCGTAAACTTGTTTGCGGTTTTTATTTTAGCTAAGGTTGTCATTTGAAAAAGCCTTTGTTTCAATAGATTATGCATACAAATCTGCGTTCCTTTCTCGAAACGCTTCGGCGGGAAAACGATTTGACCGAAATCACGGCGGAAGTCGACCCGTATCTGGAAATTGCCGAAATTCACCGCCGCGTGATCGACGCGCAGGGAACGGCTCTGCTTTTCAAAAACGTCAAAGGCTCGAAATATCCGGTCGTCACCAATCTTTTCGGGACGAACAAACGCATCGAGCTTGCTTTTACGCGAAAGCCGCAGGAATTCGTCAAAACGGCGGTCGAGCTAATCGATAAAATTCTGCCGCCG
>DASVRL010000391.1:0-23954 GCA_036388635.1 Pyrinomonadaceae bacterium | reverse complement strand
CCCCCCCCGACTCTCGGCTAATTAGTTGTGTTTCAAGATAACACTTTCGATAATATTGGCGACACTTTCGCAACGGTCAGTCGCGGCTTCCAGAATTTCGTAGACTTCCTTCCATTTGATGATGGTTATCGGGTCGCTCGTGTTACGAAAAAGCTCGCCGATAGCGCGAAAATAAACGTCGTCGGCTTCGTTTTCAAGACGATGTATTTCGACGATGTGCTGGTTCATTCCGTTGGGTTTGGCAAGAATCGAGATAGCCGATTGCAGCTCCATCGCCAGGCTCTGAATGACTTTAGCGAATTGCTTGGCGTGGTCGTTGATTTCGCGGATGTCGTACATCAGAATCGCCCGCGCGCCGGCGTCGATGTAATCGAGCACGTCGTCCAGCGCGACGACCAGCATATAAATATCTTCGCGGTCAAAGGGCGTGATAAACGATTTGTTCAGCTTGGTCGTGATTTTATGCGTCAGTTCATCGCAGGCGTGTTCGGCGTTCTTGATTTTTTTCGTGTAGGATTCAAAGCTTTCGCTGGTCTCCTGCAACATCGCCACGAGCGCGTCCGCGCCGTCCTGAATGCGCGCGGTCATTTCCTTAAAAAGAGTAAAATATTCTTCTTCGCGCGGCAGCAAACTAAAAGCCATTTTCTTGTATTCTCCAGGTTTAATCTAAGAAGGAATTACTTGAATATAGCCAAAGACGTCTGCCTTGTCTATTAAAAGAAAAATTTATTTAACATAAATGTAACGTCACACGAAATCCGGCATCTTTTACTCGAAATAGAGCGGCAAACTTTGTTTTGCGGTTTTCATCTGAAAATACGGATTGTTCTTTTTATTGATTATAAACCGTATTTTTCGGTAAGATTAACAGTTACGGGAAATAAGATTTCGGGATTTGGAGGAGAAAATGAGAAAAACCGCTCCGAGAGTTTTGAGCAAACATTTGACGGCGCTGGCGCTGGTCTGGACATTATTGATTTTGCCGGTCGCCGGATTCGGACAAACACGCGTCTCGATGCCGCGCAACAAATACAAAGTCGCCGACGACATCAAGCTCGGACGCGACGCTTCGCGCCAGGTCGAGCAGCAAATGCCGGTTTTAAACGACGCGGCGGCGACGCGCTACGTGCAGGAAGTCGGTCGGCGATTAGTCGACGCCATTCCGCCCGAATTTCAGCAGACGCAGTTTGAATACACATTCCAAATCATCAACGCCCGCGACATCAACGCTTTCGCGCTGCCCGGCGGACCGATGTATGTCAATCGCGGAATGATTGAAGCCGCTAAAAACGAAGGCGAGATGGCGGGCGTGATGGCGCACGAAATCAGCCACGTCGCGTTGCGTCACGCGACGGCGCAGGCGACCAAACAAAGCAATCCGCTCAACCAGATTCTCGGCGGCGTGGCGATTTTAGGCGGCGCGATTCTCGGCGGTCAAACCGGCGCGGTACTCGGGCAGAGTATTTATAAAGGAGTTTTTGTCAATCCTTACAGCCGCGAATACGAGACGCAGGCTGACATTCTCGGCTCGCAGATTATGGCGCGCGCCGGTTACGACCCGCGCGATTTGGCGAATATGTTCCAGACGATTGCCAGTCAGGGCGGCAGCCGCAGCCCCGAATGGCTGAGCAGTCATCCCGATCCGGGCAATCGTTTCAACAATATCAATCGCGAAGCCGGTCTGCTGCGCGTTTCGCCCGAACCGATTAAGATAACGCAGGGATTTTTAAACACGAAACGGCGTTTTCAGGGAATGCAGCGCGCGCAGTCGATGGAAGAAATCGCGCGCAACCCTCAGAACAATCGCGGCGGGCAGCAGGGACAAACCGTCAACGGTCGTTACGAAACCCGCGTGCAAACGCCTTCGTCGCGCTATCGAACTTATTCGAGCGGAAGCCAAATCAGCCTGAGCGTGCCTGAAAACTGGGGCACGGTTTCCGAAACCGAAACGCAGGTCTGGCTGGCGCCCGAAGGCGCTTACGGCAGCAGCGGCATCACGCACGGCGCGATGATTGGCGTCGCTCAATCAAACGGAGATTTGTCGCAGGCAACGCAGAGCTACGTCGAAGGTCTTTTGCAAAGCAACGATTATTTGCAGCAGCAAAATAATTATTCGCGGACGACGCTTGCCGGCAGAAGCGGCTTGGCAACAGTTCTTTCGGGGCGCTCGCCGGTGACGGGCAGAACCGAAATCGTCACCATCTACACAACTGCTTTGCGAAACGGCTATCTGTTCTACGCGATTACCGTCGTGCCGCAAAACGAAGCCGCGACTTACGATTACGCTTTTCGTAATATGCTTCGCTCGCTGCGCCTGAACGCTTAAGCGAAAGATTTTTCGCCGCGCCGGGACGCGAAAAAAAGCGCGAAAGACAAGGTTAGCCGCGAATAGTCGCGAATAATACGAAGAAGAGAAATAAAATCAATTCGTGTTATTCGCAGCTATTCGCGGCTAATTTATTTTTCGCGCTTTTTTTCGCGTCTTTGCCCGGTGCGTCTGATTTCTTGTTTCTTTGCGCGATTTTCGCTTAACTCTTTTCGAAAATCGCCCGGTAAACCGGCAGATTTTTTTCCTCGACCGCTTTCTCGCGCTCGGTTTTGACCGGAAAAGGATTTTCCGTCATTTCGATTTCGCGTAATTCTTTAAATCCGCGAAAAATTTCAAACATTTCTTCCGCTAGAAAATCCACGTCGGTTTGAATAAAAATTTTTCCCGCCGCGGCTAAATGTCCGGCGACGGCTTCCGCCATTTCGCCCGTCACCATCCGGCGTTTGGCGTGTTTCTTTTTATGCCACGGGTCGGGAAATTGAATCGTCACCGCCTGTAAAACGTTTTCGGGAAAGTTTTTTAATAAATTTCCGAGCGAAATCGTCGCATTGGTGAATTCATAATGCAGATTTTGCAGATTATTTTCCGTCGCCAGACGATTTGCTTCCTCGACCAGAGGCTCGCGGATTTCCAGACCGAGAAAATTCCAATCCGTTTTAATCTCCGCCATTTTCAGGAGAAAACGACCGCGCGCCGCGCCGATGTCCAGATGCAGCGGCAAATCGGGATTAACAAAAATCTTCGTTAAATCCAGAGGCTCGGAAACGAAACGGAAATAAGGCGCCAGCGGATTGACGTGCTGGTGAACGCGAACTCTCGGCATAATACAAATTTTAGACTTTAGATTTTAGATTTACGATCGAGCAAGTTCGAAAAGGCAAAACTCGCGTTAAATTTTGCCTTTTCAACCGAGCTAAAATTTTATATATTGCAAAAGCAGCAGGATGGTTAAAATTGAAACGAAGACAAAAACTCCCATCGAAATCATACCGAACGCTTCCGCCAGCGCGCCGGTTTGGCGCGGATTTTTATGTAAATCGCGCGGAATCTGCAAAAAGCCGTACATTGCGCCCGTTAAAAGTCCGCCCAAATGCCCGAAGTTATCGACTATCTGGTAAGCGATAATACCGAAAGCCGCGATAAAACCGATATTGACCAGCATACTTCGCAAAAAGTCAGGCGGCAATTGGCGCTTGCGGCGATAACCGTAAATCGCCATATAGCCGATTAAACCCATAATGCCGCCCGAAGCGCCGATTGATTGAACTTCGGGCATAAAAAATAAGCTTAAAAGCCCGCCGCCGATAATTGATAAAAGAAAGACCGTTGCCAGATGCGCCCGATTTGAAAGAAATTCAATCAAGCCGCCGAAACCGTAAAGCGCCTGCGCGTTGAAATACAGATGAAGCGGAAAAATTCCGTGCAGCGCAGCATAAGTCAACAAACGCCACCATTCGCCCTGCCAGACCAGCGGCTTGACCAAACCGGCAATTTTCGTCGATTCCTTGCCAAAGTTTATATAAGAGCTGTCATCTTCTATTTTCATCTGAAAAAGCGTGACGACGATCAGGCAGCCGACCAGAATATATGAAAAATAAGGAACCGTGTCGCGCGCCTGCTGCAAGAATTCGATGGCTTCGGGCGAAGGAATCAAATCTTCGAGCGTGATTCTTTTCGCTTCATAGAGCCCCCAGATGCCGGCAATCAGCGCAAAAAGTCCGAGCAGGAAAAATAAGCTCTGGAAAAGAATTTTCCAGCTTATTTCGCCGCCGAATTCCTTCGGGTATTGCGCCTGAAACTGCTCTTTGAAAACGATGACAAAGAAGAACACGAACAAATGTAGCGCGACCAGCACCGCTCCGATGCCGATTGCCCACCACGAACGCCGGCGAATCGCGCGCTTTCGTTGCGCTAGAAATTCTTCGGGCGCGAGCTGCGGCGCTTGCGGCGGTTCTTCTTCAGTTTCGTCAGACATATTCAATTTTAGATTTTAGAGGCTCAACTCCAGATTGCAAGAATTTCGCCCCGCCAATCGAAAATCTAAAGCTTAAATCGAAATTATATCGCCAGCCCGCCGTCCGGCTGGACGACCTGTCCCGTGATATAACGCGCCGCGTCGGAGAGCATAAAGCAGGCGATTTCCGCCACTTCCTGCACATTTCCGAGCCGACCGAGCGGAATCATTTCCAGAATCTTGGCGCGGTGTTCGTCGTTCATTTCGCCCGACATATCGGTTTCGATTAAACCGAGCGCGAGCGCGTTAACCGTAATTTTCCGGCTGGCGACTTCCTTTGCCAGAGCTTTCGTCAAACCGATCATGCCCGCTTTCGAGGCTGAATAATTCGATTGTCCCTGCATTCCGACGACGCCGCTGATGGAAGAAATATTCAGAATCGAGCCGCCGCTCGCGTTGCGCATCATCGGGCGCAAAACGGCTTTCGAAAAATTCCACGCGCCTTTCAGGTTCGTGTCGATAACGCTGTCCCAATCGTCTTCCTTCATCCGCAAAATCAACGTGTCGCGCGTGATTCCGGCGTTATTTATCAAAAAATCGACGGTTTCGAACTCGGCTTGCGCCCGTTTCACAAAATCGGCTGACGCCTCCGTGTTCGCCACATCGCACTGCGCGGCAAAAGCCTTTACGCCCAAGCCTTCGATTTCCGCTTTCAATTTTTCGGCTTCGTCCGCGCTTCTCGCATAATTAAAAGCCACATTCGCGCCGCGCCGCGCCAGTTCCAAAGCAATCGCCCGCCCGATGCCGCGCGTCGCGCCCGTGACGATTGCCGATTTTCCGCTAAATTGTTTTTCGCTCAATTATCATCTCCCCAAATAATTTAATCCATTCCCATATCCTGGACGAAACGGGAATCTTCCGTGTAATCTTTTCGCTTGATTCCGGCTTCGTCTTCCGAAATCAGCCAGACCGATTCGGCAACATAATCTCTCGACCATTTTTCATTAACTTCGGAACGAGTCATCAAATAATCTATAACTTCGCGGGGCGTACTCAGCGTCGCGGCAACTTCATTGGGAATTGCAACTTCAAATTCCTCTTCGATGCGCATCATGGTTTCGACTATATCCAAACCCATAAACTTTTATGCCTTGCCGCGCAGCTTCGCCAACCACCAGCGAAGCCCGACCATCAGAAATCGCGGGTCTTTGAAAAATTCGGGCGGTTTGCCTTCAAAAGCGTGACCGACAAACTGCAAAATCCAGCCGATGATAAACAGCGCGAGCGGGATTATCCAAAAGCCCGCGATGAAAAAACTCGGCACGACCAGCAAAATCGAAAGCGCAATCATCGGAATGCCGATGGTATGCGTCCACTGATTTATTTTGTGCTGATGCCCTTGCGAATACTCCGCAATCCATTCGTCCCAACTTTTTCCGCCAAGCGCCATAAATTTTCACCTCGCTAAAAAGATTTTTGCTGCCGAACAGCGCAGAGAAAAGAGATTAGCCGCAGATTTTCTGTAGAAAAGCGCAGATTCGAATTTTCAAATCTGATATTTTAAATTCCGGGCTTCGCCTGCCAATCTGCGTTCTTGTGCGAAAGTCTGCGGTTTCATTATCTTTTTCTTTTGCGGCTGATTCTTAATAATCTTAACTCAATTCAAAAATTTACTCACGCAGTTTCTCGGCGCCGCCGGGTCGTCGTTAGGCTTACTCCAGATTGAGCGATTTCAGATATTTTTTGAAATCCGCCGCAAGGTCTTCGTGTTTGAGCGCAAATTCGACCGTCGCAATTAGAAATCCGAGTTTGTCGCCCGCGTCGTGACGCGTTCCTTCCAGCCGCACGGCGTAAAACGGCGAACCGGCGTTCAGCAGTTCGCGCATCGCGTCGGCGACCTGGATTTCGCCGCCCGCGCCCGGTTTTGTATGTTCGAGCGCGTCGAACAATTCCGGCGTGAAAATATACCGACCGATAACCGCCATATCCGAAGGCGCGTCTTCAAATTTCGGTTTTTCGATAACCTCGCGGATTTTGAAAACGCCCGGCTCGACTTCTTCCTGCGCGTCAATCACGCCGAAGCGCGAGATGGCTTCGCCCGCGACCTGCATCGTCGCAATCACGGGCGCGTTGTATTTTTCGTAAACGTCAATCAATTGCTGCAAAGCCAGTTTTTCCGCATCGACGACGTCGTCCGCCAGCAGCACGGCAAACGGTTCGCCTCCGACAAAATCTTTCGCCTGATAAATCGCGTGTCCAAGCCCGAGAGCCTGTTTCTGGCGCGTGTAGGAAATTTTGGCGAGTTCGGAGACGCCGCGCACAAGCTCGAACATCTCGTCTTTTCCTCTTTCCTTTAAAACCTGTTCCAGCTCGAACGAAACGTCGAAATGGTCTTCAATCGCGGCTTTGTCGCGGCTCGTGATAATCAGAATCGATTCGATGCCGCAGGCGACCGCTTCTTCGACCGAATATTGAATCAGAGGCTTATCGACGAGCGGCAGCATCTCTTTCGGCGATGCTTTCGTGGCGGGCAAAAAACGAGTTCCCAGACCGGCGGCGGGAAAGACGGCTTTACGTACTTTTTGTGTCATAATATGTCCCTTGTTGTTGTGTAAAAGATTAATTCTGACATATCCGGCGAGGTGCGAACAAATGAGCGAAAAACAAACTTTTGAAGTTTTACTGGAAAAAGACGAAAATTTAGACGCGACGCGCATTACGGTTCCGCTTGACGCGGAAAAAGTTTTCGGCGCGAAACGCGTCCCGATCAAGCTTTCCATAAACGGCGCGGATTATCGCACGACGATTTTCCGAATGGGCGGAAAATACGTGATAGCCGTACCGAAAAGGTTTCGCGAGGCGGCGCGCGTCAAAAGCGGCGAGATGATTACGGTCGAGATAGAGCGCGACAATGAAGTGCGGGTTATTATCCCGCCGGAAGATTTTGCCGGCGCGCTGGCGGAAAACAGCCGCGCGAAAAGGGTTTGGGAAAAGCTGAGCTACACGCGCCGGCGCGAATACGTGATGGCGATTGAAGACGCAAAAAAGCCGGAAACACGCGCGCGAAGAATCGCCAAAGCAATCGAACAAATCGCGCCGGAATAAAAATCAGACTTTTACGCATCGCCCAAGTTTCCAAAATAATCGGAGTTTTCAATGAAGAAAATATTTATACTGACGATTTTAACGATTCTTTCCGCAAACGCTTTCGTCGTTCAGGCGCAGATTGCGCCTTGCGCGCAGTCGAAAGCGACGACGCTGCCGCTCGCCGGCGAATACGGCAGTTTCGGTCAGTTTGCCGTGACGCGGCAGGCGATTCCGAATCCGGACCCGAACGCGCCCGCGCCGATTTCGGTTTTTGTGCCGAGCAATGCGACGGCGCAAACACGCGTTCCGGTCGTTTTCTTCGCGCACGGCTTCGGCGGCACAAGCTACCAGTTTTACGAAACGCTGCTGCGCCAGCTTTCCAGCAACGGCTACATCGTCGTTTTCTCGCCGTACACGGCGAATTTATTCGCGGCGCACGCGACGCGCTACAACCAGCTCTGGAACGGTTTTAACGCCGCCGTTCAGCAATACGGAGACATTATGGACACGACGCGCGCCGGTTTTGCCGGTCATTCCTACGGCGCGGGCGCGACGCCCGAGATGGCGCGCCGCGGTTTGGCGCAGGGCTGGGGCGCAAACGGTTTATTTTTGTTCATTATGGCAGCCTGGTATAACTGGGGAACAAATCCCGAACAAATTCCGGCGAGCGCGAAAATGATTGTGCAGGTTTACTGGGACGACGCGACCAACCAGCATCTGATTTCGCAAAACGACATCTGGAACAAATTGCCGCAGATTACCGAAAAAAAATGGCAGGTTATCAGGGCATCAAAAACGTTTTGCTCTTTAGACGCCGGTCACTCCGTTCCCGTCACTGACGGCTTGGGACAAACCGAAGCGACGACCGACGCTTATGACAGTTGGGGCATCTGGCGCCGGCTGCACGCGCTTTCGGATTACACTTTCAGCGGCAATCAGACGGCGAAAACCGTCGCCTTCGGCATTGATGCAAATATGGGCGAATGGCGCGGAATTTTCGGCGTGCGCCGGATTTCGCCGCTCGAATCGACCGACGCGCCCGTCGTCAATTCGCAGAGCAGCCCGACATTTCTCTGGAGCCAGAAATGCACTTACGCGCTCGGCTCGCCCTGTCCGTAATCATCTAAAAGATTGTCCTGCAAATGCGGCGGTCTTTGACCGCCCTTTTAGTTTAAGTTGATAATATTATTTCATTTGACGAAAGGTGAATAAGGAAATTTTATAAAAATGCTCGATTTGAATTTTGTTCGTGAAAATCTGGAAAAAGTCCGCGAAGCTTTGAATAATCGCCATTTTCCGGCTGAAAGCCTGGAAAAATTTGTTGAATTGGACGCCGAACGCCGCCGCGTCATCAGCGAAGCTGACCGTATCAATCAAATCCGCAATAGTTCGAGTAAAGAAATCGGCGCTTTAATGCAAGCCGGTCGGCGCGATGAAGCGGAAATAAAAAAGTCTGAAATCGGAGATTTAAAGAATCAGCAAAGCGTGCTTGAAGAAGCGCGAAACGAAGCCGAAAACGCGATGCGCGACCTGCTCGCGGGTTTGCCGAATATTCCCGCCGACGGCGTTCCGGTCGGCGCGGACGAATCGGCAAATGTCGAAGTTCGTCGTTGGGGCGCGCCGCGAGAATTCGATTTCGAGCCGCTTGACCACGTCGATTTGGGCGAAACTTTAGGGATTTTGGATTTGGAACGGGCGACGAAAATCGCCGGTTCGCGCTTTGCGATTTTAAACGGCGCAGGCGCGCGGCTCGAACGCGCGCTGGTCAATTTTATGCTCGACGTTCACACGACCGAGCACGGTTACACGGAAACTCTGCCGCCGTTTATCGTCAATCGCCAGGCGCTTTTCGGCACGAATCAACTGCCGAAATTCGAAGCGGATTTGTTTCATCTGACGGACGAAAGAGGTTTTGCGCTGATTCCGACGGCGGAAGTTCCGGTGACGAATTATCACGCCGAAGAAATTCTCGAAGCAAAGGATTTGCCGAAATATTACACGGCTTACACGCCCTGTTTTCGCTCCGAAGCCGGTTCTTACGGTCGCGACACGCGCGGTTTAATCCGCCAGCATCAATTTGAAAAAGTCGAGCTTGTAAAACTGTCTCTGCCGGAAAACTCCGCCGAAGAACACGAAAAACTGACGGCGAACGCCGAGCGCATTTTGCAGCTTCTCGGTCTGCCGTATCGCACCGTGGTTTTATCGACCGGCGATATGGGTTTCGGCGCGATGAAAACCTTCGACATCGAAGTCTGGCTGCCTTCGCAGAAAACTTTCCGCGAAATTTCCAGCTGCTCGAACTGCGGCGATTTTCAGGCGCGGCGAATGAATCTGAGATTCCGGCGCGCCGGCGGCGCCAAACCCGAATTCGTTCACACGCTGAACGGTTCGGGCTTAGCCGTCGGCAGAACGTGGATTGCCGTTCTGGAAAATTACCAGCAGGCGGACGGAAGCATTCTGATTCCCGAAATCTTGCAGCCGTTTATGAACGGCTTGGAAAAAATCGAAGCGAAAACTTAAATGGAAGCCGCGCAAAAACCAACGGATTTCAAACTAAAATTTGAATCCGGCACATTAATTCTAGAGAGCGACGACGGCGAAATCGCTGCTCCGAAAGCCTTTGTCTGGGACGCGCGGACGCGGCAGTTTCGCGCGCCGGCTTACAAATACCGCGAAATCATCAAGGAATTTATCCGCACCAAAACCGCTTACACAGACGCGGCGAAAAAATACGACCGCTTCGATTTCAAACAGAAATTTCGGCTCGAACCGCGCCCGTTTCAAATCGAATCAATCGAAAAATGGAAAGAAAGCGAGCGCTGCGGCGTGATTGTTCTGCCGACCGGCGCGGGCAAAACGCACGTCGCGACGATGGCAATCGAAATGTGCGGTCGGCAGACGCTGGTCGTCGTGCCGACGCTGGATTTGATGAATCAATGGTATGACCTTCTGCTGACGACTTTTAACGCGGAAATCGGTCTTATCGGCGGCGGTTTTTACGAAATCGGCGCGATAACCGTGACGACTTACGCTTCGGCTTTTCGTCACCAGGAACGCCTCGGCAATCAATTCGGTCTGGTGATTTTCGACGAGTGTCACCATTTGCCGTCGGAAGGCTACAAATACGCGGCGGAATTTGCGATTGCACCGTTTCGACTGGGCTTGACCGCGACGCCCGAACGCTCGGACGCGGGCGAAGCGCTGCTTGAAGAATTAATCGGAAAATTCGTTTACCGGCTCGAAGCGCAGCAGCTCGCCGGCGAATATCTGGCTGATTACGTCGTCGAGCGCGTCGAGGTCGATTTGAGCGCGGAAGAACGCGCCGAATACAATCGCGAACGAACGATTTTCCGCGATTTCGTGCGGGCGAAAAACATCCCGTTCGGCTCGATCGACGGCTGGAAAACTTTTATTATGCAAAGCGCCCGCAGCGAAGACGGCAGGCGCGCAATGAAAGCCTTTCGCAACTCGAAAAAAATCGCGCTCGGAACTGAAGCCAAAATCCGCGTTTTGCGGGATTTGCTGATTCGCCACAAACACGACAAGGTTCTGATTTTCACGCACGAAAACGAAATGGTTTATCGCATCTCGAAGGGCTTTCTCGTTCCCGCCATCACGCACGAAACCAACGTCAAAGAACGCCGCTTCTGGCTCGAAGCTTTCAACAAAGGCGAGGTTCTGGCGCTGGCAACCTCGAAAGTTTTAAACGAAGGCGTCAATATTCCCGATGCTTCGGTAGCGATAATTCTTTCCGGTTCCGGTTCTTCGCGCGAGCATATTCAAAGGCTCGGACGAATTTTGCGCAAGCACGAAGACAAACAAGCCATTTTGTACGAAGTCATCACGCGCGACACGACCGAAGAACGCATCAGCCAGCGCCGAGGCGACGTCCGGCAATTTCAGGACGCGAAGACGAGAAGCGAAACGATGAATGATGAACGCTGAATTCGTAATTTTGAAATCGCAATTCAGCGTTCATCATTCATCGTTTAAAACTCTGAGTTTTTCCGCCATATTTACCAAAAGATGCGGTTCGATTTTTGTTTTGTAAAAAAGCACGTTTTCGCTTTCCCAGAGCGCTTCCTCGCGGCTTCCGCGCAATTCCTGCGAGGCGGCGAAAACAAATTTTTGGAAATTGGCGGCGCGAAATTCTTCCAGACGTTTTTTCAGAGATTTCGGCGTCCAGAAGCCGAGAACGTCCGTGTAAATTTTTTCATTTTCCGGCGAGATTAAAACCAAATCGGGAATAAAAGCCGTTTTGCCCAAATCGACGACTTCGCGGTTTTCTTCCAGACGCCATTCGCCGCCGAATTTTTCCCAAGCCTTTTTTAGCTTTTCAATGTCGGGATTTTTGTAGGGCGGCTCGTCGAAATAGCACGAATTCAGCTCGGTTTGCTCGCTGGAAAGTTCGTAGAACACATTGCCTTCCTTATGCGCGATTTCCGCAGACATTTTCCAGCCCGCGCAGAGCAGCAGCGCGGGCAGAAAAACCGCCATTCGAATCCCGTATTTCTGCGAGCGGTGAAAAAGCGACGCCGCGCCCGTTAGGGTGATTTCGTAGCCGTTCGCCGCATTTCCCCGGACGGAATGAATCAAGCCGAAATGCTTTATCCAACCGAAAATCGCGCGGTAATCGACCGAATCGAGCGGCTCGATGCGGATTTTCAGCTCGACGCATTTATAAAGCAAAGCCTGCGCCTGCGCCAGATTATAGCGATCGAGCAAATCTTCGGGCGTGATAAATTCAAAAGAAATTAATTTCTGATTGCCGGACAAATCGGCGTAAAGATTCGAAAAAATCGTTTCCGTATCGGTTTCGAATTCTTCGGCGACCGTGCGCAAAATTTCCGCGCGCCGCTCGGAATCCGGCAGAACCGGCTGAAACGTGCGCGCCGCGAGAAAAACTTTCTGACGAATTTCTTCCGGCTCGGCGACGCTCGCCGTTTCAAACTCGCACCTGTCGGTCAGCAATTTGATAAAGCCGCGCAGAATCCGGTAATCGGTTCCCGTCCCGACGTATTCTTCAAGCTCGCTTTCCAACTCGGCGCGAGTTTTGCCTTCAAAATCCTCGAAAATGGCGATTAAATTTTCGGCGTCGCGCAAAAATCCGGCATCATTCGTGCGAATCAGACGCGGAAAAATTTTATTGCCGCGCCGCCAGTTAATTGCTAAATCGGAAGTCAACATTATTTTTCAGCCGCTCGCGTCAGAGTTTCGTGTTTTCGCCAATTCAGACTTGAGACAACCGCCCGAAAGTAAAAAAATCCGAGTGATAAACGGCTTTTCACGCTTCAAGCAAACCAGAGTTTCGCCTTGTTACCGACCGATGTAGCCGCACAAATCACCGAGCGAAAGATTGCCTCCGCAGAAGATTAAAACCAGATTGTTATGCTGATTAAATTGATTTTTCAGACGCGAAGCCGCCGCCAGCGTACAGGAAGCCGCCGGCTCGGTCAAAACTTTCAATCGCTCGAGAATAAATTGCAGCGCCTCGACCGCTTCGGCGTCCGAAACGACCGTCACGCTTTCCAGAAGCTGCTCGGTCATTGCCAGAGTGGCGGGCGAAACCGCCGGCGCGCCTAAAGTTTTGGCAATCGAGGTAATCGCCGGAAGCTCGACCGGATGCCCGGCGGCGAGCGCCTGCGTCATCGCGTCGGCGCCGATTGTTTCCACGCCCCAAACCCTGACTTCCGGCTTGGACGCTTTCACGGCGGTTGCCACGCCGCCCGCCAGACCGCCGCCGCCGATGCTGACGAAAATGTCCGTTACTTCGGGTAAATCTTCTAAAATCTCCAAGCCGACCGTCCCCTGTCCGGCTATCACTAAAGGGTCGTCGAACGGGTGAATTAAAATTCGTCCTTCCGATTCGAAGCGTTTAATTTCAGCGAAAGCCGCCGCGATGGTCGGCTGCAAATCAATTTTCGCGCCGTAACCGAGCGTCGCTTCGACGTAATTTCGGGGCGTTGACGAAGGCATCAGAATAACGGCGTCGATGCCCAGAACGCTGGAAGCGTAAGCGACGGCTTGCGCGTGGTTGCCGCCGCTGACGGCAACCACGCCGCGCCCTTTTTCCTCGTCAGACAAGCTCAGCAGCTTGTTAAAAGCTCCGCGAACTTTAAATGCGCCGGTTTTTTGAAAAAGCTCGAATTTGACGAAAACATTTGTTCCCAGTTTTTCGCTCAGCGTCCGGTTGTATTCGAGCGCAGTTCGCTTGACATAAGGCTCGACTCGCGCGCGCGCCTGTTCGATTGCGGTAATATCCATAATTCAATGTTTGTCGCCGGAGACGCAAAGCGCCTTTTGATAAAAGTCTTCGCGCACCGAACGGATTCCCGAAAAGCTTCTCGCGAGAAACGACGTCGTTATTTTTAAAAGTCGGCGAAAAATTTAAGTCAGCCGCATAGCGCCGGCTGTTCGCTCCGGCAAGTCCGGACTAAATTCATCTGTAATCTTACTATATTCATATTAATAAATCGGAACGAAATTTAAGGTATTAATATATTTGACTCAGCAGAAGACGACTTTGAATAATTTTAAAATTATTCAAAGTTATAGCGATTTTTCATACTCATCTCACTATTCAAAAATTTTTGACGAGAATTCAGTTAATGCATCAGGTCTAAGCTGCTTATAAACTTCCAAAAAAATTTCAAATAATGATAGCTTTCGATTTAATTTGGAGTGTTAAAGGGTTAGATACGCTCTATTTATAAAACTAAGTATAAATAATGATTTCCGTTTTATTATACGAGTGAGCGAAAAGAGATTTTTATCCGGAAAGATATTTTTTTAATAAAAAAAGAAGATAAAAATCGAGAGTGGCAAACGAAAAGAGAGGTTGTATGAAAGAAATTTTTCCAAGCGCTTGGCGCGAAGATGCCGGGAAATTTAATTTAGCTCTGAACGTGGATGAAGCTCAAAGATTCTATTACGGGAATATGCTTCTGGAAAACACGTTTAAGCACCCCTTTAAAGATTTAATCGAGCTGGGCAATGCGATGCACGGCAATTCGCCGCCTAATCCGGATTTACCGGCTGGTTATGTTTTTCTAGGGCAATTTATCGACCATGATTTATCGCTGGATTTGAAGGGAGGAGCATTTCCGCCGCCGCGAATAATTGCTCCTTCGAAGCTTATCAACGGGCGAGCGCCATTTTTGAACTTGGACGTTCTCTACGGAGAAGGTCCCCAGGTTAACCCGGAACTTTACGAATCTAATTCGTGCCGGTTAAAGCTGGGTCAGACGAAAATATCGACAATCGACGGCATTAATAGACAATATCCGAATGATCTGCCCAGAATGCCCGGCTCGCCTAAAGCAATCCTGATAGATTCGCGTAATGATGAAAATTTAGGGGCTGCTCAAGCATCGCCACCGCGCGCGCTTCTCTTACCAGCAGTCTTTCCGCCCATTTATCATTTATCAGCGAGTTTTTGAGAAATTTCAGCGCGACCTGACGATTCAGACGCGTATCCTCAGCCAAATAAACATCTCCCATACCGCCGCTGCCAAGCTTTTGCTTTACTTCGTAACAACCGATTTTGCGACCTGTTAGATCTTGCTCAGCCAGATTCTCCTGCTCAAGCACGCCGAGACCGAGGCTAAAGGCTGGTTGTTCTAAAAAACGCGACTGCTTCTGCTCAAAGGCGGTGATTAAAGAAGCGACTTCCGAAGCGAGCGCTTCATCGCCCAGGCATGCCTGAAAGATATACGAATGTCTCTCTTCGGCAGATAAGTTTAATGCCTTATGAAAAACGGATTCTATTTTTTGCCAGTCGTCATTTTTCATCGCTGATTTCACGGGCGAGCCACGCTTTTGCCATATTCCAATCGCGCATCACGGTAATTTTGGAAACCTTTAAAACCTCTGCCGTTTCCTCGACGTTTAAACCTCCGAAATATCTCAATTCAACGACCTTGCTTTTTCGCTTGTCGATTTGTTCCAGGCGACATAAGGCTTCTTCAAGCGCCAGCAGCTCGGCGGATTTTTCCGGCGATATGACGGCAACTTCGGAAAGCGATACTTGAACTGCCCCGCCGCCGCGTTTCATCCGATTTTGGTCGCGCACATAATTAAGCAGAATACGACGCATTATCTGAGCGGAAATGCCATAAAAGTGGGCGCGGTTTTGCCATTGAATATCGCTTTGATTGACTAAACGAATATAAGTCTCATTAATCAGAGCGGTCGTTTGAAGAGTATTTCCGGGTTGAACGCGCCGCATATAGTAATGCGCCAGCCGGTGCAGTTCTCTTTCGATAAGCGGAAACAATTTGTCCAGAGCTTCTTTGTCGCCATTACTCCAATCAATCAATAATTCTGTTATTTTCGAGGATGAAACCATATAATTGCCCTACGTTATTTATTTACAAAAGATTCGAGAAGTATCTTTTTGAAAAAGATTTTTTGAGGAAAAGTGTAAATCGGTGATAGTTTTCAATTCGCCAAAGTGTCTTATTGATTGAACGCGCATAAAATTCCGGAGCGCATTCGTTGAAAAATTCTTCAGGAAGAATATGTTTCAACTGCTTTAAATTTTACTGAATATTTCTGAACACTGTATTTATAGCCTAAAAATCTCCGGATTGGCAAGATAATTATCAGGCTTCTCTTAACCGCCCGGTTGCTTATCTCTATTGATTGGGAGACTGCATTTTATCAATAAAGGAAAGTCGTAATGGCAGATAAAGACTCCCCATCCGGAGGACGGGACAATCTGACGAATATCCTTAAAAGCTGGCTCATAAACATATTAACTTTAATCTTTGCTCTTCTTTATGCGGCAACGCTCATCGGCTGGCTTAAGCCGCTGACCGGCAACATTACGATTAGTCACTTTGAACTGATAATTTTTGCCATTATCGGTTATTATCTCGGCAGGATTCCCGCGCTGCAAAATGAAAAAAACCTGAAAGATGAAATTAATCGTCAGGCGCTAAAAGCCGACGCCGCGCACAACGCCAAAGAATTTGCCCGGCTGGAAAAAGAAATATTAGAGGAAAAACTAAAAAATGCCGTCACGGTTTTGCGCTCCGGCTCTACAGAAACTTCAAACTCTATAAAAATCAAAAACGGCAGCGATACGAATAATACGGCGGCAAAAAATGCGTCTAATCAACAATCGATTGAAACTGCCATAAAGATTTTAGATTCGTAGAAAACCTCAGATGACGGAAACTTTTTATTCCGGTCATTACAAAAAGTCGAATTATAATCATCCGGCTATTTTATAGCGCTGCATTTTATTAATAGCTTCTATATTTTATAAAATCTCTTCTCTTTCCGAAGTCGTTTAGCAATCGTCCAATCTTTCCGACATATATATTATCCCTGATTCCTTTCAGCGAAAAAATTATAAACGATTGATAGTTCTCATTCGAAAACGGTGTGTTACCTAGTGACATTAAGTTTATGAAGGTGAATTAAAAAAATTTGTGAAACAAATGCCCTGACGATTTTACCGAACTTATGACGGCGCTGGTTTTCGACGCTTAGCTTCAAGTAAGTAACCGAAGTTGTGTGAGGCGAGCGCATATTCGCTTTCTGAAATTCACCATTACTAAATCAATCTAAATTTATTGGAGATAAATCATGCAACAAATTACCCGGGCGATATACGTAGTGAATGCAAACGAAATTGTAACTGTTGAGATTGAGGCGACGAAAGTAGGAAATTTTATTACTTTTTCGGTAGACGGCGTTCTGCTAACTCCGAAATCAGAAACTCCGCGTGCATATGAATTTCAAGTATCAATCGGAGCCGCAGCGACTCACTTTGGAATTATCAGTTGTCATTTTCCGCAGACTGCTCCGGATGACGCAGCATATCAGGTATTTGTTTCCGGCGATAAAGGCGGCGGAAAATTTACCGGTTCAGACATTGTGAAAACCGATTTTAGCTGGGATCGCAATATTGAATTCAGACGCATTTAGTTTTTCAGCGTTTGACGGTCAAAGAAGGAGACTATTATGTTAAATCAAGTTTTTAGAGTTAAAAAAAATCCTGTTTTTAGCTTTTCAAGCCGTCCCGCCCGGTCGATTGTTTTATTGATTTTCCTGCTAATTTCGGCGTCGGCTTTACAAACTTCGGCGCAGCAGCAGCAGCAACAATCCGTTTCAATCGACCAGCTAAAAAAGAAAATTGCTTTGCTGGAGAGCGTAAATAACGATGTAAACACGACGCAAGAAGTTAAAACCATCAATCAAAAGATTCAGCGCGAAAACCGGATTCGGTTGCAGACGCTTTTAAAGAATCAGATAACTTCGCTGCAACAATACCTTTCTAAAGTGGAAAACACTTTAACGGATAATGAAAAGCAACTAATTCAAACCGGAATCGCAAATCTGAAAAACGATCTGAAGGACGCTGAAGACAAATCCGCAGATGATAATTCCAACCCGAATGACTCAAAACCGAACTCAAACCATTTATCCTCGACCAAACTTTTACTTACGGCTGAAACCGGTAATTTGACGCAGCAGTCTCAGGCGACAAATCAGAACACCAGACTCACGTCTTCGAATCAGCTCAATCCGGTAGAACCAAAGTCTGCCAATCAAGCGACTGTTAATCAGGTTCAGGCTGACTGTTATCCCGATGCGCCGAGGGCACTAACCGATTCAGTAACGGCTGTCGCTCAGGTCATTGTGCGCAGAAATGACCCGACCGAAATTACCGGACAATTTTTCCCTATTTTGTTTTTTGCTACCGCTCACGCAATTTCTGTCGATGCAGTAGATGTGGACGCCGAGAGAAGAGATTTAATTAACCGGATAGAAATAAGACGGCTGCAGCAGCAAACCAGGCAGACCAACAAACAAATCGGGGCAAGCCCTCGTTCTGAAGGCTCAACCAGCGCGATTGAGAAACCCGGCTTTGCCGAAATACTCGGTTTAGCGGTCGAAAACGGCACTATTCAACAGGAAGTCGACGGGACGACTTTAACCTTGAGCACGTCGCCTTATTCCTTTATCACCGCGATTCAGAAAGACAATGCGACGACGTATAAAAGTTACGGGTATTTGACGCGCGTGGGTATTTCCGCATCTTTTAACATCTCTAATCAGGATAACGTTTTGCAAAACGCCACGAGAGAACAGCTTTCGGAATGGAATCTTCGCGTTCGCTTAACGAAAGACAGGTCGATGCGTTCTACGGACGCGCTGAATATCTGGAACGAAATCAGCGCTCAATTTGCTCAACCGGCTTTGGTATTAACGGGCGAATTAGCACAATTGTTTCAATCGGACAGGGAGCTGGAAGCCAAGAGACGAGAGATTGTAGACAGTTTCCTGACAGTCGGATTCACTGTGCCTGTTCAGGCAGTCCTTAATTCCAATGCCACCGACGAAGAAAAAATCGCGGCGATTGCCAAGCTGATTTTATGCCGCGTCAAATCTGATATTTTCGATAAAGTTCGCTCAGGCGAGTTCAGAATCCCAGCCAGTACCAGAAAAAGAATTATCGAAACGACTCTGCCCGCTTTCGTTCAGGCGCTGGCAAACAAGGAAGCGGCAATTAAAACGTTTGAAGAGCAATTGGAAGCTTTGACTTTCAAGCCGACGCTGACTTTTGCTTATACAAACAAACACGAAGCCGAAAGCTCGGATTATTCGGTTTTTAAGCTGTTGTTTCAAAAGAAAACCGGAGATAAATTAAATCTTATCGCCAATGCGGGTTTCTCCATTTACCACCAACCGAATCGCCAGATGAATCAACGGCAGATTCGCGATTTCGCCGCCGCTTTATCCTTTGAGGGCGTCGCCGGCAGAAGTCCTTTTCTCTCCGAAGAACTCGATGAAAGTCAGATAACCGTCTCGCTCACGGCTCGCTATCAGCGTTTGTTTGAAAATAGAGGCGTGGTAAATAAAAAAGCTGACCTTTTAGCGGGACAGCTTAACGTTGAGATTCCCTTCCTAACGGGAGTTACATTCCCATTCTCACTGACCTATACTAACGCGAGCGAAGTGGCAAGAAACGACCGTTTCAAAGTCAATTTCGGAATTAAATTTGATACGGACAAGCTGCTGCAGGTCCTTCAGCTTAAAAAACTCAAAGCGCCGTAAAATTAACGCCGCGAATATTTAAAATAGAAGCTTTGAATAATTATCCGACATGATTATTCAAAGCTTTATCTTTGGAAATGTCCGCCGCAGGTTTTATCGGAAAATTTACGTTCGACTGGGAATCGGCTATGAGCACGTGCCCGAATGCGGCGGCAAAACGATTGCGAAACCCGAAGATTTAGTGCAGGGAATCGAACGCATTCTGGAAATTTCCGCTGAAGTCAAAACCGCGATTATGTGTTCGGAATCACAGCCTTTGACCAATCACAGGACGCCGAAAGCAAACCGCCATCGCGTCGGGTTATTATCACCGCCCTTGAAAGTTAAAGACGCGTCGGAAATAATTCATATTTTGCCGGACGGCGGTGCGATTGAATTTGACGGAAATACCTTTTTCTCGATTTGGTAGATCAACGGCGCAAATTAGACGTGAGACACGAAAACACGAAAGAAAAATGAAGAAAATCAGCCGCCAATAACACGAATGTCACGAATTATTATTGTTTTTATTCGCGTCATTCGTGCTGTTTGTAACTAAATCTTTTGTGTGTTTTGGCGGCTAAATTTTCTTTGTGTCCATTCATAATTTCAGGAAATAAAAAGGCAAAAGGCGAAAGAAATCTTCTGTCGTTTCTTTCGCCTTTTGCGTTGATTGACGCAAGATGTCTCAGTAAAAATTTATTGCGTCAAACCTTGCGTCTGTGTTTTAACTTCGTCGGTAATTGTTTTCTGCGCTTCACTGGCAACCTGTTTCACGCGGTCAACGAGGTCGCCCGCCGTATCCTGCGCTTTTTGCAGAAGCTGCTGTTTTGTTTCGCCCATCAATTGACTTTCGACGCGCGTCGAAGGAAGCGCCATTCCGACCGCCGCGCCCAAAGCTAAAGCCACGGCGCCGACCGCGAGCGGATTTTCTTCGATGTAATAATCGTATTGCTCTGCCGCCTGCGTTCGTAAATCGCCGACTTTTTCATAAGCGCGTCCGGCGTAATCCGTAACGCCGGAAACGGCTGTGCTTGCCGCGCCGGTGACGCTGCTTACGGCTGTGCTCGCCGCGCCTGAAACGCTTTCGTAGGTGCTTCCGGCGACGTTCGAGACGCTGTCATACGCACCGCTCGCCACATTGCCGACGCTTTCGTAAGCGCTGCTTGCCGTGCCGGTGATTTTATCCTGCGCCGATTTCAGCATCGAAGGCTGATTGCTGCTGTAAGCCGCGCCGCCCGACGCATACGCGCCTTTGCCCTGATGACCGCCGTTGCTGCCGTCGGCATAACGATACGAAGATTTCTTTTTATAGCCGTTCATTAAAAGCAGACCGACGCCCAATCCGATAAGCGATAATGCCAACGGATTGGCGCGCACAACGTGCATCGCTTCTGATTTTGAAATTTCGTCTAAACCCTTATTCACACTTTTGTTCATACTTTGCATAAAATCTCCCGCCTTTCTGATAGTGGCGTCATAAACGGTGTCTTTCGCCGTTTCAAACGCACTGCTGATATGTTCGGAAACCTGTTCCTTGACCTGATCGGAAATATTCTGAAAGCTCAGTCTTTCCTGAATCGCGTCTATCGTCTCGCCCATCTGACTGCGCGTTTCCTCGATTTGCGCTTTTAGCTGTTCGGTTTCTTCGGGCGCGTCCTCGCTCGTGTTGGTCGTGATATCACTCACTTCACGGTCGCTCGCCTGGTAATCATCCGAATATTTTTCAATAAAAGCGTCGCGGTCGGGCGTGTCGGCAACCGTCGAAATTATACCCTTGTCGGAATCGGTCAATATTCCTGCGTCGCCGGTCGCGTCTTTCGTTAACTCACTTGATTTTTCAGCCATTGTGCATCCTCCTTCAATGTTTCGACGGTTTCACGCGGCGTCAAATCCGTCTTTTTCAAGGCGGCTAATGCCGATGAAATCAGCAGGTAAGCAACGATTCCGACGACTGCGCCGACGATTAAAGCCGATGCCCAAGCCGGAATAAAATTCGCCAGACCGATGATTACCGCCGCGATAATGGCGAGCAGCGCCGCATAGCCGACGGCGCCGCCGACAACCAGAAAGCCGACGTTTTTACCGACTTTGGTTGCTTTCTGCGTCAGTTCCGTCTGCGCCAGCGCGACTTCCTGCCGAACCAGCGTGCTGGTTTCACTGGCAAGCTCGGAAAACAGTTCGCCTAAACTGCGCTCTTCTTTGGTGACGACTGGTTGTGCCATAAATTTATCCTCCTCCTGTTTTCCCTTCTAAAATTTCGACGAGCCGAAATCGCCGCCGGTTTTATTCGACGGTTTCGGCGACGAAGTTGAGGACGAGTCATCCGGCGAGCCGGTCGAACCTGTAGCAGTCGAACTCGTGCCGGTGGAACCTGTGCCGGAACCTGAAGTCGTGCTCGAACCCGCGCCCGAACCCGTATTAAACTGTCTGACGTTGTCAGCTTCGCTGTCTAAAGCGCCGCTGGTTTCGCCAAACGAATCTCGCTTGTCGCCTAAGGAGCTACCGGTTTGACCGAATGAACCGGTGGAAGGCGCATTAAAGGAGCTGCTTCCGGTCGATGCGCTGCCGAGACTGCTCGGCGTGGTATTAAAACCGCTGTCGAAATCACTGACGTCCGAAGTTTTAATCAAAGCCTGATTCGGATTTGAGCTTTTCAGGAATCGCGCCGCCAGAATTCCGAGCGCGAATGCGCCGCCCAGAAAGATTGCCGGATTGCGGCGCGCAAAACCTTCGACGTCGCTCATCAAACCACGCAAATCCTGGCGTTCGAGATAGCCCGAAATTTTTTCGACCTGTTGTGACAGTGATTCGGTGTATTGCGTAGTCAGTTCCGCGACCTTATTTGCCGGCGGCTCGCCTGCGGCAGGTTTCAAGGTGTCGCCGACCTGCCGGAGCGTGTCGGCAACGCTGGTCAAGCCTTGAGCTAAATTTGCTTTTTTATCGTCGATTGCCGTGGTCGCGTTGTCTTTAACCTGTCCGAGCGCGTCTTTCGCCGCTTGTCCGACCTGAGAATCCGCCGCCGTCTGGTAAAAACCTTTGACCTTGTTTGTAACATTGCCCAGCGTACCGGTGCTTTCCGCACCGGAATCGCCGGCGGTTGTGGTTAGCGAAGCATTATCTTTCGCCGTCTTCGTCGAAGTTCCGCTTCCGCTCGTGCCGGTGCTGCTGCTGCTGCCGGTTGATTGGTTTCCGAAATTACCTGTATTTCCCGTTCCTGAATTTTGTTGTTCTGCCATAATAAATTAACCCCTTTCTCGTTATTTTTATTAATTAATATTTAGTCGTTTTACTAATAGACAATTTATTAACCGTCAAAAACGACCACGTTGGTTTATCGTCAATAAAAGCGACAAGTTTATAGAGACAAACTTGCCGCTTAAATCGAATTATCAAACTAATTCGACCGAATTACGGAGTGCCGACAATAAACGGAGCATAAACCGTGCTGGTCGGCTGCGTCACGTCCGTATCTTCCACCGTCACGAACAAACCGAAATTGGATAAAGCGGTTTCGCTTCTGATTTCCGATTCCTGACGTCCGCCGGTGTTGATAACCTGACCGAGCTTGGTATATTTGCCGTCCGGCGCAGAAGCCCACAAAACATATCGTTTATTTTTCGGAGCCATCTTCATATCGTCAAAACGCATTTTGACTTTGGTCACGCCGTTTTTGGTCGGGTCGACATAGGCTTTACCTTTTAAGCCCTGCAAATCGCCGCTAAAATTGATTCTGATTTCCGCCGTTTTTGAAAACTTCGGAACGTCGAGCAGCGGAACTTCATACGTCGAAGAGACGTTCGTCGATGTTGCGACCTGTTTATTTTCCGTCGTGCTGGTAATTGCCGCCGGAACGACTGCGTAACCAGCCGGAATCGAGCTGCGGAAAACAACCGGCGTATCGGTATTAAATGCCGTCAAGCCTTCGTTCGGCGAAAGAACCAGCATAAATTGGTTCATAGGTGTCGTAAAAGTAGTTTTACTCGTACCGTTCGCAACGGACGCCGGTCCGAGGAGAGTCACTTTTCCCATCGGGTCAACGGCGTAGACATAATAATTTTGCGAATCTGCCGGAAGTCCTGACAAATCGAGAGCGACGGTCGTGCCGTCGGCTTTACGCATCACGCGCGCCCAGCCTTTTGCGCCCTGAACGCCGTACGGCGTCAATTCGACTGTTACTTCTTTATCGACGGGATATTCGATTACCGAATAGCTTCCGTCAGGATTTTGGACTACTTTTTTTTCGGTTGTGGTCGTGGTCGTGGTTCTTGTGGTTGTGTCTTGCGCAATAGCAAAACCGGTTAGCGAAACAGCAACTGATAAAGCTGCTCCAAGTCTGAATAACTTGTTTTTCATCATAGAAAACCTCCTTGAAATCTAATCGTGCAAAGTTTTCACACGAATCCGTCCGTTTGGATTGGTCTGAGTGCAATGACCGTGCCAAAACCGTGTAATCGTTTTGTTTTGGAAGTTTAGGCGAAATTTGAGGTAATTTGCAGAAGCCGGCGGAGGAGAAAAGTGTATTGATTCTTAACA
>DASVRL010000390.1:0-11459 GCA_036388635.1 Pyrinomonadaceae bacterium | reverse complement strand
TTTTGCCCTGGCGCCTGAGCGAAATGACGTAATTCCAGAGCATCCACGGCTGGACGTTTTTTCGCTCGCGCCAGTCGGAAAACCATTCCGAAGCCTTTTTATCTTTCCCGGCGGCGTTCAGCACGTAGCCGGTCAAAGCCCAGACTTCGTCATTTTTCTTCAGCTCGTCCTGATTCTTTTTAATAAAGGAATAAGCGTCGGATTTGGACTCGAGCAGCATATTCAGGAATTTTTTTATCGCCTCCGCCCAGATTTTTTCGTTTCCGCGCAGCTCATCGAGGGTTTTCCGCGCGGCTTTAGCGCTTTTTCTTTTCGCGTACAATTCGATGAGATACGCGCCGACCAGAGGATTGGCGGCGGCATCGTCACAGCTCTGCCGCAAAATTTCCTCAACGAACGGTTCGTTCAGCGTGCTGAACCGGCGGAATTTTTCCAGCACGTAATCGAAATGAATATCTTTCGCCGTTTCGGAAAAGCAGAGCCGTTTCCAGAGCGGCGCGATGCTTTTCGAATCGTTCTGCTTGGCGTAAAAGGCGATTTCACGAATCAGCGAATTGTCGTTTTTGACAAACTCGCGGAGCGTTTTCAGAACGGTTTTGCAGTTTTGCAGCTCGCTGTCTTCAAAATATAAATCGAAAAGCGAATTACCGCCGAATTCGTATTCGGGCATCAGCTTGATAGATTGCTCAAACGCCTTTTTGGCTTCGTCGCGTTTGTCGTTTAAAAGACAGGCTTCGCCCAGATAGCCGAAAGTGACCGAATTTTGCGGCGCCAGCCGCGTCATTTCGCGCGTCACACGCAGGTAATCGGCTTTCTTTTCCGCCCAGTCGCTGTAGATGCTCGCCAGGCGTTCCCAAGCCGGATAATAATCGGGATTGGTCACGGCGAGGTCTTCCAGCTGTTTGATGGATTCCTGGTAATTTCCGCGCGTCGCTTCGATTCCGGCTTGCACGTAGCGCAATTGTTCGTGGCGATAGCCGTCGCTGAATTTCGTCTGGCAGACGGCGATGGCTTCGTCAAAACGGCGCGCGTCGGCAAGCACGTTGGCTTTCATCGCCAGCGCCGTGACGTGTTGCGGCTCTAATTTTAAGGCTTCTTCGATGGCGTCCAGCTGCTCGGGCGAAAAATGCGCGCCGTTGGTGTCGAGAATTCCCGCATAAGTCAGCCAGGCGCTGACGTCTTTCGGTTTTTTAGCGGTCAAATCGCGCGCCAGCTCGGCGGCGAGATTCGGCTGGTTTAATTTTTCCGACCATATTTTGATGGCGCGCCAAGCCCATTCGTATTCCGGCTCAATCGAAACGGCTTTTCGCGCCGCCGCCAGCGCTTCTTCCCTTTCTTCCAGCTTCCAGTGAACGTCCGCCAGATAACCGTATAAAACGTGTTCGAGCGGCTGGCGCAAAAGCGCGTCCTGCAAAACTTTTTTCGCTTCGGCGAAAAGTCCGCCGCGTTGCAGAGATTCGACGAGCTGCTGGATTCCGTAGCTCCAGTTTCCGTAAATGTCGAGCGCCTTGCGCAAAGCGGCGGTTTCCCGCTCGTTTTCGCCCCTGGCTTTGTGAACCAGCGAGAGGTCGTACCAGACCTGATAAACCAGCGGAAACCGGCGCGCCGCCTGTTCGGCAAGCTCCAGCGCTTCGTCGTAGCGATACATATCGACCAATTGCCAGATGACCGGCGAAGCCGAAAACCACGCGTTTTTATTTTCGGCGTAAAATTTTTGCAATTCTTTGAGCAAAACTTCCGGCTCCAGTAAACGCTTGGCTTGCTCGCGATAACCGATAATGCCGTTGCCGAAACTGGTTTGTTTATCCAATTCGCTGCGGACAAACCTCAAAGCGGCGAGTTTTTCTTCTTTCGTGCGGCAGATTTTTATCCATTCGGCGAGCGAATAATCGGCTTCGACCGAGAGCTTTATCGAATTTTTATAAGCTTCGGCGGCTTCGTCGTATTTTCCCAATTCGGTCAAAACCAAGCCGATTGCCCAGTAATTCAGCGAATCCTGCGGGTCGAGTTCGAGCGCGGCACGGGCGACGCTCAAGGCTTCCGTGTATTTTCTTTCGTCGTGCAGGCGGCGCGAAAACTCCCGGTAGCTCCAGACGTCGTGCGGATTCAGTTCGAGCAGGTGTTTCAGAATCGCAATCGCCTCGCCCGTTTCCTCGCGCAGCCAGCTCAGACGCAGCTTGTGCAAATCGCGGTTAAAGGGAAATTTGTCGGTCAGTTCGTGCAGATAATCCTGCGCCGCCTTTCTGCCTTCGGTCGCCGCCAGCAAGTAGGCGATGCTTTCGTGTGCGTCGTGAGCGACCGGTTCCAACCCGGCGATCTCACGCCAGTTTGCCAGCGACGCTTTAAAATTTCCGTCCATTTCGGCAAGCAGCGCCGCTTTTCTCAACCACGCTCCGCGCGGAGCGTTTTTCTCAGCCTGCTGCAAAAGCCTTTCGGCTTCCTGACGTCTGCCGTAACGCGCCTTTGCGTCGGCGGCAAAAAGCTTCAGCTCGCCGTCGGCGGGGCGTTTTTCGAGCGCGTTTTCCAGCGCTTCAAAGGCTTCGACCGTCAGACCGATTTCGCGCAGAGCGTGAAACAGGCTTTGTATCGGCAGATTCGAGCGATGCCCGAAACGCTCGAAACGGTCGCGCAAAAAGTCCAGCGCCTGCTCGGTTTGTTTCAGATGCCGCGCGGCGAGAAAATACGAATACGCGAACTGCTCGTCCTTGTCGTTTAAAGACGCCGCCAGACGATAAAGCTCGGCGGCTTCTTCAAAACGCCGCTTCGACCATAAAATGTCGGCGATGCCGCGATAAGTCATTCCGCTCGTCGGCAGTTTGCGCAAAACTTTATACAGCCAATGCAGCGCGCGCGTGTGATGACGCGCGTCGAGCCCGAGCTCGTAACCGAACATTTGCCATAAAAGCGGGTCGGTTTTTTCCTGCTTGCAAAATTCTTCCAGCGTTTTCAGGCGTTCCGGTCGCGCCGTCTGTTCGTTTGAAACGCTCAGATAACTCAATTTCAGATTTATGTCGTCGGGAAACTGTTTTCGGAGATTTTCGACCGCTTCGAGCAGTTGCAGAGCGTTTGCGTCATAACGCGCGATTGCCCAGTTTGCCGACCAGGTCAGGCGATGTTCGGGAAAAGCTTTTTCCATCTCGGCGTAAATTTCGCCGGCTTTTTCGCGGTTATGATTTTCCAGCTCGCGGTCGACCGCGTAATGAAAATCATATTCGCCGCTTTCCTTGAAAAGTAAATCGCCGAGCAGCTCGAAAGATTTTTCTTTCGGCACCAGCGCCATTCCGCGCGGACCGCTCGCCTTCTGGTCTTCCAGCAAATCTTCGGCTAAAAATTCTTCGAGCCGCTGAAAATACGGGTCGCGCACGAGAAACGTTTTTCGCCGCTCGTCATAGCCGACGATTGCCTGCAAATGACCGTTGCCGGGATGAATCGTGGTTAAAGTAAACGGCACGCCGCGATTGATAAGCTCGACCGCATTTTCCCAGTTGACCTGAAACTCGGCGGTCGCCCAGCCGTTTTCTTCCGCCCAGAGACGCTCTTTATAGGCGGGCGTTCCGTCGTAACACATTTCGTCGGCTACTTTTAAATGCTCGGCGGGCTTTTGCCAGAAACGCGCGATATTGGAAATCGTCGCCGGCGCGCACGTGACGTGATGCTGGCGAATAAAACCGAGTTTGAGCAAAACGCGTTTTTCCGTTCCCTTTAGATTTTCCAGATTTTCCTTGATTTTCAGATGAAATTTTTCCGACGAAATATCGGCAAAACGAATCGCTTTTTGAATATCGCCGTTTAAATACGCGGCGTCGGATAAATTCGCGTAGAGCCACTGCTCCAGTTTGTCCTCGCGCATCGGCGTCAGCTCGACGATTTTTTCCAGCGAGGCGTAAGCTTCTTTATACAATCCGAGCTCGCTCTGCAAATCGGCTAATTGTTTGACGACCCACGCATTTTCCAGACGCGTCGAGGCTTCGGTCAAAATCGCCAGCGCTTCGTCGTAACGCTCGGAAAGCGTCAGAATATGCGCCAGCGCAAAAACGGAGGTGCGCTGCCAGGGCTTCATTTCGAAAGCCTTCCGGCTCATCGCCAGCGATTCCGCGTAACGGTCCTGCAGCTCCAGACTGTGCGCCTGCGAAACCCAGACCCAAGGCTCTTCGGGCGCGGCGGCAACCGCTTTTTTATGCCATTCGTCGGCGGTCGTAAAATCGCGCAGAAACGAAAAAGCTCCGGCGTGCAGGCAATACCACCACGAAAGCACCTTGCCTTCGGCTTGAAAATTATCCGCCTGTTTTCTCAGAAAGATAAGTCCGGGCAGAGAGCCTTTCGTGTTGAGAATCTCGCTGGCGTAATAAAACAGCGCGCGCGGGTGTTTTTTATCGTTTCGCCAGGCTTTTTTCGTCCATTTGCCGCTGGTTTTCAGCGCGCCCAGATTATACGCCAGATGCGAAGCCAGCAAAACGGCTTCCGTGCCTTCCCAATTCGGCAAAGGGCAAATCGATTGAGCCAGGTTAAACGCTTGCAGGTGCAGGCTTTGCTCGTGCAGCGCACGCACCTGCTGCAAGTCCTTTTCGGGAATTAACATTTTTTTTGAAGTTTGCTTGAATGAGATGGAAATGATTTCGACTTAAACTCGCGGCGCGCGGAATTTCGAGCTTTCGCGCCTGATTAATTTAACACGACTTTAATTTTTTGAAAAGATTATTTTGTTTTTAATGACGGTGTAATTTTGAAAAAACCCGAAGGCGGGCGTTGCTGGAGCGTGTTCTTTAACGCCCGACTTTTCGCCTTTTCGCTTTGCTCGAACAAAAGTATTCGACGCTTGTTTTAAGGCTGAATCGACACATTCGTCCCGACCGGAATCGCCGCAAAAAGCTCTTTTATTTCCTCGTTCGGCAAAGCCATACAGCCTTCCGTCCAGTCGTTCGAGATGCCGCCGCCGTGAATATAAATCTCGCCGCCGAGCGCGGTTTTCTGCGGCGGCATACGTTTTTCCGCAATGGCTTTCAGAATCTCGTCATATTCTTCCCGCGTGATTAAATTCTCTTTCAAACCGCGCTGCGCCGCTTCCGCGTTCGGATAGCTCAGCCCGAGCGAAAGATAAAATTTGCTTTTGTCGTTTTTCGTAAAAACGTAAAATTCGCCTTCCGGCGTTTTGCCGTCGCCTTCGATTTGCTTATCGCCCTGCGGCGCGCGCCCGAGCGCGACTTTGTAAGTTTTGACTAATTCGCCTTCGTCGTAAACCTGCAAGAGACGCTCTTTTTTCTTAACGACGAGCTGCGGATTTTTGACGTCCGACAAAGATTTTGGTTCTTTTTTCCGAGCCAGCATAAAGACAAAAACTCCCGTTAAAATCGAGATAGCGACGAAACTTATAAAAACTTTTTTATTCGGAAAACGTTTCATAAAAACTATTATTTCGATGCTTCGGTAAAAGCCTCGGCTTTTTTTAAAGATAACTCTTTTTCGTCAATCCAGTTTCGCTTTTCCCAGAACGCGGCTAAATTCCGGTAACGCTCAGCCGGTTCGTAATTCATCGCCCAGGCGATTTTCGCCATGCATTCCGGGCAGACGTCGAGCGGGCGGCGGTCGGTTTCGCCGAGATGATTGGTGCCCGACATCAGGCATTCGTATTTGGCGCAATGCCGCATCGTAAACATGTGTCCGGTTTCGTGCATCGCGATTTTCAATGTGCGGGCGAGAAAATCTTTGAAATCCTTTTCGCTTTTGTCCGGCTTGCCGAAACGATAAAGCGACCAGATGCCGATGCGATTTTCCAGCGACGCCTGACCGAAAACGTAATTCCAGTGTTCATCGGGGTAAAGGTCCGTATCGGTGAAACAGATAAACGCGGCGGCATCGGCGGGCAGCATTTTCGGCAGCAGCTCGCCGGTAAAATAGTGCGTCCTGATTTGGCGCTGACCTTCGTATGGATTTTTGCGCTCCATTTCCGGCGGCACTTTTTCCAATTTCTTTTCCGTCTTTAATTCGACCGGCAAACTGTAAAAAGCTTTCATGTAATCGGCGGTCAGACGCAAAATTTCCCGCTGCGTTCCGGAAAAATTCCCAATCGGCTGAATGTAGATTTTCTTTCTTTCCGCCGTCGGCAAAGTCGGATTTTCGCCGATGTATTCTTCAAAAGTCTGCCCCGATTCCTTAAACGAAGACAGCCAGTCGTGCGGCTCAGGCTTTCCCATCAATTTGAAAAACGACGCGACGGAATCTTTGCTTTTTATGAGCTTCAAGGCTCGCTCGTCGTTGATTTTCGTCGGCTCGGACTGCAGCGGCTCGGCTTTCTGCGTTTCAGGCGGCGCGCAGGCGGAAAATAACAAAGCGAATAAAAAAACGAGCAGTCGTTTCATATTTTGTTAGACGCCGGAAGCGGATTTTTGTTCCGTCTAAGAAATGATAATCTTTCTCGCTTCGTCGCCGTCGCCTGCGATTTTGACACGAAACGTCCGTTCGGGAAAGGGAAAATTTTTCAGACGCTCCGCCCATTCGACGATGACGACCGCCGTTTCGTCTTCCAGAATCTCGTCCAGACCGACGGCAAAGGCGGCGTCGGCAACCTCGTCGAGGCGCCACAAATCAATGTGATAAACGTCGAATTTTTCGGTTTTGTAAAGATTGACGAGCGTAAAGCTCGGACTCGTCACTTCATCGACATCGAAATCCAGCCCGCTCAAAATTCCCTTCGTCAAAAGAGTTTTTCCGGCGCCGAGCCCGCCCGAAAGCAGAATCATCTCGCCGCCGCCGAGCTTCGCGCCTAATTTTTCGCCGAGCGCGAAAGTCTCTCCGGGCGCGTTTGATTCAAACTCTCCTTTATCCATAATGATAAAACGCGAAATGCGGAACGCGCGTGAGCGATGAATTGCAATTTCTACGCTTCGAATTCATCGTTTAGGCGTTCCGCATTTCGCGCTTCTTTCTAGTCTTCTTCCAGTTCTCGAAACGCTTCGGTCAAGCATTCGCTGACGTTCGAAGCCAGCATCGCGCGTTTGCCGAATTTCTGCTCGGCGAGGTCGCCCGCCAGCGCCGCGATGTAAACGGCGGCGACGACCGTTTCAAAGATATCGACTTTCATTTGCACGGCTTGCGCGACAAAGCCGGCGATAATTCCCGCCAAAACGTCGCCGTTTCCCGCCTTGCCGAGACCGGAATTTCCCGTCGGATTGATAACGACTCTGCCGTCGGGCGCGGCAGACAGATTTCGCTCGCCTTTTAAAACGACGATGACATTGTGTTTTTGCGCAAAATCGCGGACGGCTTTGACGCGGTCTTTCAGCGCTTCCTTGTCTTTCGCGCCGATCAGCTTCAGAAATTCGCCCGCGTGCGGCGTTAAAATCAGCGGCAGTTCCCCGGAGCCTTTCAGCTTAAAAGGCGCGAGCAGGTTCAAGCCGTCGGCATCAATCACAATCGGAGTTTTCCGCTTTTCGACGACTTTGCGCACGAGTTTTTTCGTGCCGGCGTCGGTCGAGGAAAGACCGCTGCCGATAGCCACGGCGTCGATTTTCCCTTCGATAAATTCGTCGATTTCCTCAAACGCTTTTTCGGCGACCGCGCCCGATTTCGTTTCCGCGACGCCGCGCGTCATCACTTCGGACAAAACGCGCGAAGCAATGGCGTTCTGCATAGATTCGGGCGTGGCGATGGTGACCAGCCCGACGCCGGAGCGAATCGCCGCGTTGCCGCTCAGAACAGCCGCGCCCGCGTAATTGTTCGAGCCGGCAATCAAAAGCGCGTGACCGCGTTTGTTTTTGTAGGAAGCGGACGAGAATTTTGTTTGTTCGAGCCAGTGTAGCGCGTCTTTTTCGCCGGCTAAAAACAGCTGCGAAGGCGAGCTTTCGAGCAGCTCGCACGGCGAGCCGATGTCGACCGTGACGAGCTCGCCGTTGCAGTTGGCGGCGGGCGGCAAAACGTTGGCGGGCTTCGGCGCGGTAAAGGTTATCGTCAGATGCGCCTGCGTATTAACGCCGATATTTTCCGCGCAGTCGGCGTCCAAGCCGGACGGCACGTCGAGCGAGACGACCATTACTTCCTGCTCGAAGCCTTCCATATTAAAGGCTTTGATATAGCTGACGACTTCGCGGTATTCGTCGTCGAGCGGGCGCGTCAAGCCCGTGCCGAAAAGCGCATCGACCAAAACGTCCGGGTCGTCGTGATGAAAATTCGCTGAGACGTATTCGCGCCATTCTTCCAATTGCGTGAATTCTTCGAAAGAGATGTCGGGTTTCGTCAAATCGACGAATCTCTGTTCGGACAATTTTCGGAGAATTTCGAGATTGGTCCGCGCGTCGGGTTTCGCTTCCTCGACTCTGCCGAAATAACAAACTTCGACGTCCGCGCCGCGCTGCCACAAAATTCGCGCCAGCGCCGCGCCGTCGCCGCCGTTGCTGCCTTTGCCGCAAAAAATTAAAAATGATTTTTCCGAAAGCTTCCCGCCGAGCTTTTCCGCAATCACGCAGGCGGCGGCGTGAGCGGCGTTTTCCATCAAAAGAAACGACGGGATGCCGTATTTTTCCGTCGTCAAACGGTCGACTTCGCGCATTTCGGCGGCTGAAAGAATTTTCTGCATACTTAATAAATTGCCACAAAAGATATATAAGATGCAAAGGTTTAGCCGCGAAAGAAGAAAGCGAAAAAGTGAAAAGGCGAAAAAATTCTGCCGACCGGCTCAACCTGCTTTTTCACTTTTTCGCTTTTCGGCTTTTTCGCTTTCTTTTGCGGCGGACAAAAATAAAAGCCGCACGAGACAAAGTGCGGCTTTGGATTCAAAGCTTAAAAGAATGTGAATAGACCGGCGGAAAAATTCGGGAAAGCCTTTTTAAATGCTTGCCACCGCGCTGGACTAACCTGTTTTCTTCCGTTGTTTATAGAAAGTTTTATTCGCGTTTCGATTCCAGAGTTTTTAAAAAATATTTTAGCGCGCCTATTTCGACTCCGCGAATAAAACTTTCTTCTTACTTCGATTCTCGAATTTGTTTAAACCTGAATATTTTTATCGCACAAACGAATTTGGCACCGCCCAATCCCCGTTTGCGCCAAACTGGGCAGAGGTAAGTCCCTGCGTCGATTGCAATAAATACCAGGTATTACTTCGATAAACGCCCAAATCCGTTTTGCCGTCGCCGTCGTAATCGCCCGGTGCAGGCATATCGGTCGAAAGCCCGAATTGAACTCCCGCAAAGCCCTGCGTGCTTCTGAGCAGATACCAGGTGGCGTCCGACGGGCGATAAACAGCCGGGTCTGATTTGCCGTCGCCGTCATAATCGCCGACGACCAGCTTATCGGTTGAATTGCCGAATTGAATCGACGTAAAACCAACCCGGGTTTTGATGTACCAGGTTCCGTTGTTCGGGCGAAATACGGCTATATCGGAGTGGTCGTCATTGTCATAATCTCCGACCACCGGTTTGTCTCCCGCAGCCCCGAATTGAGTAAGAATATATTCATTATTACGAGTGTCGATACGATACCAGATTCCTTCGGACGGGCGATAAACAGCTATATCCGCCTTGCTGTCGGCATCGAAATCTCCCGGTGAGGGAACGTCGCCGTTGGCGCCGAACTGCGCGGCAGAGAAGCTATTATCGGTGCTGTTCAGCCGGTACCAAGTGCCGTTTGACGGTCGAAAAACGCTAATGTCCGTTTTATCATCGCCGTCAAAATCTTCCGGCACGAGTAAATCGCCGCTTGCCCCGAATTGAACGGCGGTCAGCGAATTGTTCGAGCTGTTGTTGATATACCAGTAACCGTCTGACGGGCGAAAGACCGATAAGTCGGATTTCTGGTCGCCGTCGAAATCGAATTGTCTCGGCTGCGGAGCGGGAGTGGCTTCCTGAAAAATCGTGTGCAGCCGGTTGCCGATCAGAATCCTGGCGCTGCGCGCAGCCTTCGGGCTGGTATTGGCGGCAACCGTGAAATCGACCGTGCCGTTGCCCGTGCCGCTCGAGCCGGAAGTAATGGTAATCCAACTGACGCCGAGATTACCGTCGTCGATGATAACCGGAGCGCGGTTTTGGAAAATTGCCCCGGGCGCGCCGACGCTGCCGGTGCTGCTGCTGCTGCCGGTCAGGACTTTTTCGGACGTCGAATCTTCAAGCGGCGAGAATAATTTTTCCTGTCGAAACGGCGAAAATATTTCCAGCAGCGACGTTTCCAAAAACGTCGCCGTCCACGCGCACGACGCGCCAGCCGTTACGTTAAACGAGCCGCTTCCGCCGACGGGCGGGAAATACGATAGCTGCGGAGAAAGCGAATAACTGCAATCGCTGTCGCAATCGGTCAGACAATAGGCATTATTGAACCGGTTAACAATCAGATTTCGCGGTTGCGTTCCGAATCCCAGAGTGAAATTGATTCCGACATTGTTTGTATTACAATAACTCATAATTGTCCCGCCGCCGGATGGAACTTCCGGACTGGCGCAGCCTACCGGCGTCCCGCAGCTGTCAATCGCCGTATTATTACCATTCCACGCGCATTCGTGAGTATGCGGAGAACCCAGATTATGTCCGGCTTCGTGTGTAAAGACGAAAATCGTCCAGGAATAGGTCGGCACGGTTTGATAAGTGCTCTCGATGCCGCTGACGGCATAGCTGTTGTCTAAATCACATACTTGCGGAATGCTGGCTCTTCCGCCGCCGCCCATAAAATGTAATAAATGTGCGAAGTCGCCGTTAAAGCTAGGGCGATTCGTTTTGAATAAAGCCAGTAAATCTGAAGAATTACTCGTCGTGTAGGGACTCTGAGAATTCCAGACGAAAATTTGCGACATCGCCACCGGAATACCGTCATTGGCGAAAATCGTCGCCGACTGGTTAAACATTCCGGCGACATAAGCCGTAACGTTGGCGATGCTGCTGCCTTTATCCAAAAAGATGTCGTAATTGGCTTCGAGATAAATTCTCACGCAGCGCGCCATTATTTCGTCCGGCTCCTGCAAAACCGATGCGGGCAGACGAATGCCGCCGTCTTTCGTGTCGCAGTCGAAATTCGAACTGATTTTCAAATCTTTTTCGGCGTATAAAATATGTTTGTCCGCCGCGTTATCGCCGCCTAATCTGCCCAATACGAAATTGCCGTCCGCCGGCGTGCTGTAAAATCCCATCACCTCGTTTTTGAAAACGCTGACGGCGGCGAGCGATTGGTCATTGCCTTTGATTATTCCACGGTAATGAACTCCCGGATTATTATCAATCGCCTCATCGGTCGGGCTCGACGTTTTGACCGAAAAGCCCGGCGCAAGAATATTTACTTTCGCCAGCTCCAGCTCCAGCGTGCCGCCTTTGCCGTCCGGCAGCGGCAGAGTCAGAAATTCGACGTTTCCCCGCAGGATTTTCTGCACCGCCGGTTTATCCGGATTCAGCGTCACGCCGTCGCTCACAATTTCCCGCAATTGTTCGTCGTCCGCCGCCGCTTTCCGAGTCGCCGCTTGAAATAATTCCCGCCGTTCAAAGGAAACG
>DASVRL010000389.1:0-38113 GCA_036388635.1 Pyrinomonadaceae bacterium | reverse complement strand
TGATCGGTCGTATTTACGGCTCGCCTTTGATCACCAAAGACGGCGTGACCGTCGCCAAAGAAATCGAATTGCCCGACGCTTATCAGAATATGGGCGCGCAGATGGTTAAGGAAGTCGCGACGAAAACCAACGACATTGCCGGCGACGGCACGACGACGGCGACCGTTCTGGCGCAGGCGATTTTTCGCGAAGGCGTGAAAAACGTCGCGGCGGGCGCCAATCCGATGGCTTTGCAGCGCGGAATCCAGATGGCGACCGAGCGCGCGGTCGAAGCAATCAAAAATCAGTCGCAAAACGTCGAGGGACAAAGCGGATTTGCCAACGTAGCGTCGGTTTCCGCCAATAACGATAGAAACATCGGCGAGCTTATCGCCGCCGCGATGGAGCAAGTCGGCAAAGACGGCGTGGTGACGGTCGAAGAATCGAAAACGATGGCGACCGAGCTTGATTTGGTTGAGGGAATGCAGTTTGACCGCGGTTATCTTTCGGCTTATCTGGTGACGAACGCCGACCGTATGGAAACGGTTCTGGACGAGCCGCTTATCCTGATTTACGAAAAGAAAATCGCTTCGATGCGCGAATTGATTCCGGTTCTCGAACTGTCGGCGCAGCAAGGGCGCTCGCTTTTGATTATCGCCGAAGACGTGGAAGCCGAAGCCCTGGCGACGCTGGTCGTCAACAAATTGCGCGGCACAATAAAAGTTTGCGCCGTCAAGGCTCCGGCATTCGGCGACCGCCGCAAGGAAATTCTCGAAGACATCGCCGTTTTAACCGGCGGACGAGTTATCACCGAAGACATCGGCATCAAGCTCGAAAGCGTGACGCAGGACGATTTGGGAACGGCAAAACGCGTGATTGTCGATAAAGACAGCACCACGATTGTCGAAGGCGCGGGACGCGCGGAAGCGATTGAAGGACGCATCCAAACCATCCGCAGTCAAACCGAAAACGTCTCCAGCGATTATGAACGCGAAAAATTGCAGGAGCGTCTCGCCAAACTCGCGGGCGGCGTCGCGGTCGTGCGCGTCGGCGCGGCGACCGAAACCGAGATGAAAGAGAAAAAAGCGCGCATCGAAGACGCTCTGAACGCGACGAAAGCGGCGGCGCAGGAAGGCATCGTCGCGGGCGGCGGCGTCGCTTTGCTGCGAGCCTCAAAAGAATTGGATTCGATCGAGTCCGATGACCCGGACGTTCTGACGGGCATCAAAATCGTCAAGCGTGCGATGGAAGAACCGCTTCAGCGCATTGTCAGAAACGCCGGCATCGAAGGCTCAATCGTGGTCGAAAAAGTTCTGGCGGCGGAAGGCGGCAACGGCTTTAACGCGGCGACGAACAAATACGAAGATTTGCTGGCGGCGGGCATTATCGACCCGGCAAAAGTCGTGCGGACGGCTTTGCAGAACGCCGCTTCGATTGCCGGCTTGATGCTGACGACCGACGCCACGATTACCGATGTCCCGGAAAAGAAAAAAGCCGCCGGCGGCGGAATGCACGGCGACGATTATGATTAAAAATCCGGCTTGAAAATACGCTTTGCGCTCGTCGGGAAAATCCCGGCGCTCTTGGCAGGTAAAAAGAAATTCCTGCCCGCCAAGAGCGCCGAGACGGATTCTTAAGTTTGGGAGAGTTTCCGAAAATTTTTGTTCAATAAAATAATGAGACGAATCGGCAGGTTAATGAAAAGCGCTAATCTGCCGATTTGTTTCTTGTCTTTTGTTACTTTGAAAATGTTACAATGTTTCTGGGCATAAATTGTCGTCCACACGGCATCTAAAGTTTCAGGAGCAGTAAGAGAAATTTATGACAGATTTAGAAGCCTATAAAGATAAATTCAGCGACAGCGGCAGGCGTGTTCTGGACGGCGCGATGAACGAATCGAGACGTCGCGACCAGAATTATATTTCTATCGAACACATTCTGCAGGCTCTGGCTGACGAGGAAGCCGAGCTTTTTAATTCCACTATGCGCGACCTTTCGATTGACCCGCGCACGGTTCGGCTTTTACTGGAAAAACGCCTTGAAAATACCCGCGCTCACACGGGCAAAGGCTTCCGTATTGCGCCTGAAACGACCGACCTTTTTAAACGCTCGATGGAGCGGGCGCGCTCGCAGGGTCGCCGCGTGATTGACGGAAGCGATATTTTTTATGTCGTCTCGACTGACGAGCGCAGTCTTTTAAACGATATTCTGCAAAATTTGGGAGTTCCTTCGGACGAAGTAGCTTCGACGGCGCGGATGCGCATCAAATCGCGCGAGCAGGAAGAAGAACGCACGCGCCGAAAATACGAATTGCCTTCATACTTAAAACATTTCGGCGTCAGCCTTAACAAGCTCGCCCGCCAGGACAAGATTCCGCCGACCATCGGGCGTGAGCTGGAAATCCGCCAGATGCTGGAAATTCTCTCGCACCGCGAGCGCTCGAATTCGCCGATGCTCGTCGGCGAGCCGGGCGTCGGCAAAACGGCGGTCGTCGAAGGCTTGGCGAGATTGATTGAACTCGAACCGGAAAAAGTTCCCGAACGCCTGCGCAACGCTCACATCGTCCAGTTGCAAATGGGCGGACTGGTCGCCGGAACGATGCTGCGCGGAATGTTTGAAGAACGCATCAAAGGCATCATCGACGAAGTTAAAGAAAAATCGGATATTATTCTTTTCATCGACGAAGCGCACACGATTATCGGCGCGGGCGCGGCGCTCGGCACGAGTTCGGACGCGGCGAATATGTTCAAATCCGCTCTGGCGCGCGGCGAGCTGCGCATTATCGGCGCCACGACGATAACCGAATACAAGGAATACATCGGCGAAGACGAAGCTTTAGCCCGCCGTTTTCGTCTGGTCAAAGTCGATGAACCGACAATCAGCGAAACCAAGGAAATTCTGCTGGGATTACGTCCGCGGCTGGAGAAAAATTATTCGGTGACGATTTCCGACGAAGCCATCAACACGGCTCTGGAAATGGCTCCGAAATACATTCGGAATCTGCATCTGCCTGATAAGGCAATCGGCTGGCTCGACACGGCTTCGGTCAAAGTCGAAATCAACGAGCCGACTTCGGCAGTCGTCAAGCCCGAACACATTATCGACGTTATCTCGCAGGAATCGCGCATTCCGAAAGATATGATTTTCCGCGACACGACCGATCGCTTCTCGCATATGGAAGAAGTTCTCGGTCAACGCGTCATCGGTCAGAAAGACGCGGTCAAAGCCGTCGCGCAAAGATTGCGTCTGAACAAAGGACCTTTGAAGGAAAATCATTACAAACCCGACGGCGTTCTTTTGTTTCTAGGACCGACCGGCGTCGGCAAAACCGAATTGGCGAAAGCGGTTGCCGAATTTATGTTCGGCGACGAAGGCAAAATGGTGCGCATCGATATGTCGGAATACGGCGACGGCACGGTCGGCATCGAAAAGCTTATCGGGATGCCGCGCGGCATCGTCGGCTCGGAACGCGGCGGAATTCTGACCGAACAGCTGCGGGAAAATCCGTATACGGTTCTGCTGCTGGACGAAGTCGAAAAAGCCTCGCCGTATCTGATGAATTTGTTTTTGCAGGCTTTTGACGAAGGCTGGATGACGGACGGGCGCGGCAAGAAAGTTTACCTGTCGGACGCGATTGTCATTATGACTTCGAATTTAGGCTCGGAAAACTTTAAGAAATACGAAAAACCGCTCGGTTTCGGGCAGAAAACTCTGGGCGACATCCGCGAAATCAAAGGCGCGGCGATGAAAGCCGCCGAACAGCGTTTCTCGCCGGAATTCCGCAACCGCATTGACGAAATCGTCGTCTTTTCGCCGCTGATGATGGACGAAGTGCGCGAGATTGCCCGTCTTTATCTGAGCAAATTAAAACGCCAGATGGAACGCCAGGGCAAAATCATCGAAATCACGGAAAAAGCGATCGAGCTGGTCACCGAAAAAGGCTACAGTCCCGCTTACGGCGCGCGTTTTCTGAAACGTTATATTGACGAGAAAGTGAAGCTGCCGATTACCAATGACTGGAAACTCGCGATGCGATTCATCGTCGATGCCGAAGACGGCGAGATAGTCGTCAAAACAATGGATGCTTTCAGCTTAAATTAATTTCAAAAGCTGTTTAATATTCTGGAAAAGCCGCCGAGTTTCAGACTCGGCGGCTTTTTTGTCGTGCGATTTTTGAAACTGGTGTAGAATAATTTTCGTTTTAATATAAAAGCGCGAAACGCTTAAAACGTTTGCGCTCTGGGCGGGGCGAAAACCGTGACTGATATTACTTTGCTAACCACTTTTCTGATAATCGGCGGCATCGGATTTCTTTTTCTGCTGATTTCGCTGGTCGTCGGCGATATTTTCGACATTCTCGGACTCGATTTCGGTTTGGACGCGAGCCACGATTTCGGCATCTTCGACAGCCGCGTGATCAGCGTCTTTCTGGTCGCTTTCGGCGGCTTCGGCGTTATCGGCGCGCAAATCGGGCTCGGCGCGCTCGGCAGCACGCTCGGCGGCTTGGTCGGCGGCTTGGCGTTCGGCACGATTGTTTTTTTCTTCGGAAAATTTCTTTACGCTCAGCAATCGACCAGCGCCGTCCGCGCGGAAGATTTAATCGGGCGCACGGCGCAGGTCGTCGTCAATATCAAGCCCGACCAGCTCGGACAGATTTCCTGCCGCATCGGCGATGAAAAAATCGAAAAACTGGCGCGCACCGCGGGCGGCGAAGAAATAAAAGCCGGTCAGCTCGTTCGCATCGATTCAATCGGAAGCGATTCGGTCATCGTCAGCGTCGATGCGGGCGAAGGCTTTTCGCTTTTTTCCGAAAGGGCTTGAAACAAACCCGTTTTCAGATTAAAATTCGCACAACCGAAAATAAAAATATCGAATTTTGGTTTCCTTATCGCTCAAGTTTCAGAATTTTCGCGTGTCATTTTTTCAGGCTTGCCCGGCGGGCAGGCGTAAAGAGAGGTAAAAATGTTTGAACTTCCTATTATCGTAATCGCAGTCGTTGTCGCGATAGTCGTCTGCCTGCTCATCGCGATGATGCTTTTGAGCAAAAACTACATCAAGGTTTCGCCGAATCAGGCGGCGGTTATTTCCGGCAGAAAGCGCAGATTGGCTGACGGCTCGACCGTCGGCTACCGGCAGGTGCGCGGCGGCGCGACGCTCGTCATTCCGTTTCTGGAAAAGGTCGAATTTCTCGATTTAAACGTGATAACCGTGCCGCTCGCCACGTCGCGCGCTTATACTTCGCAGGGCGTTCCGGTTTCGGTCAAAGCCGTCGCCAACGTCAAAATCAAAGGCGACGACGAATCTTTGCGGGCAGCGGCGGAACGCTTTCTGGGAATGCCTCGAGAGCAGTTTCACGGGCTGATTTTCCAGACGCTGGAAGGTCACCTGCGGGCGATTCTCGGCACTCTGACCGTCGAAGAAATCAACAACGACCGCCAGAGCTTCGCGCAGAAACTGACATCGGAAGCGGCGGGCGATTTGGAAAAAATGGGCATCGGGCTCGACGCGCTGACGATTCAGGAAATCTCCGACGACGAAGGTTATCTCGATGCGCTCGGCAAACGCCGCACGGCGGAAGTCAAGCGCGACGCCGAAATCGGGCAGGCGGAAGCCAATCGCGATTCGAAAATCAAAGCGTCTTTAGCCTTGCAGGAAGGCGAAAAAGTTCGATTGAATACCGAAGCCTTAATCGCGCAATCGAACCGCGAAACCGAGATTCAAAAAGCGCAGGTTTCGGCGGAAATCCAGAAGGAACGCGCTAAGGCAAATCAAGCCGGACCGCTGGCGGAAGCCAAAGCGCAGCAAGAGGTTGTGGCGGAAGAAGTTCGTATCGAAAGAATCCGCACGCAGGAACAAATCGCCGTCCAGGAACAGGAAGTTCTGCGCAAGGAAAAAGAACTCGAAGCCACGGTCGTCAAACAAGCCGAAGCCGACCGCCGCGCCGCCGTTCTGCGCGCGCAGGGCGCACAGGAATCGGCGATTTTAGAAGCCGAAGGTCGCAAGCAGGCGCAAATCGCGCAAGCCGAAGCCGAAGCGCAGAAATTGCAGAAAGAAGGTCAGGGACGCGCGACGGCAATCGAAGCCGAAGGTCGCGCCGAAGCCGAAAAAATCCGCGCGCTCGGTTTAGCCGAAGCCGAAAAATTGCAGGCGCAGGGCTTGGCGCACGCGAAAGCCACCGAGGCGCAGGGTTTGGCGGAAGCCACCGCCATCAAGGAAAAAGCCGCCGCGTGGCGCGAATTCAACGACGCCGCCCGCCTCCAGACGATTCTCGAAAAACTGCCTTCGATTATCGAAGCCTCCGCGCCGGTCTTTCAGGCGGTCGCCGAGCCGCTCGGAAAAATCGACAAGATTGTGATGATTGACCAGGGCGGAAACGGAAACGGGAACGGAAACGGTTCGAGCGGTATCAATCGTTTCGCCCAAACCGCGCCGACGATGATTTTCTCGCTGCTGCAACAGCTCCAGGCGCTCGGTTTAAATGTGCCGGACGTGCTCGCGCAGCTCGGCGTCAATCAGGACCCCAAGCTGACGAACGGCGTGGAAAAAACCGAAATCAAAATCGTCGAAGAAATAAAACCCGTCGAAGACGGCAACGGCGCGAAGTAAATTAAATCGCCGTCGATTCAACCTTTTCGCGGAATTTTGGCATCAAAGGCTTCGGTGATAAAATCTCACTGAAGCCTTTCTTATTCAGGGAAATATTATGCAAAAGCTATTAGCGGCGTTTCTTTTCGTAATCTGTTCGTGTGTTTTTTGCTTTGCGCAGGATTCGCCGCCGAAACCGACGCCGACGCCCGCGCCCGGCAGTGGAAACGGGATTGGTAATGGAAGCGGTACCGGAAGCGGAAGCGGAAGCGGCGAGACCAATGCCGCGCTGCCTTCCAACCCGGCGGCGAAGATTCGAGGCATTCGCATAATTTCCAAGCCGCGCGCCAATTACACCGAAGCGGCGAAACTAAACCACGTCGAAGGCGTCGTTCGCGTGCGCGTAACCTTTATGGCTTCGGGAGAAATCGGCTCGACCATTCCGATCTCCGGTCTGCCCTTCGGCTTGACCGAACAGGCGCTGGCGGCGGCTCGTCGAATCAAATTCGAGCCGGCGACCAGAGACGACATACCCGTTTCGGTAACGAAGGTTGTCGAGTATAACTTCTCGATTTATTACCGGGAAAACGACCCGGATTTGGCAAAAAATGCCGAAATCCTGGTAATGCCCGCGCCGGAACACCCGCAGAAAGAAGATTTAAGAAACGTCGGCGGAAAAGTTCGGGTTAAAGTCGTTTTCGAGACGAACCGGACATTAAGAGTCGTCGAGGTTTCCAGCGATTTACCGAAGGATTTTCAAGATGCTGCCCGAAAAGCCGCGTCTCAAATAAAATTTGACCCCGCGATTCACAAAAACGGAAACGCCGTTACTCAGTCAAAAGTAATTGAATATGAATTTAAACCGCAAAATGATTAGATTTTCACAATTATTAACAGTTTTCGCCTTACTATTCGGCGCGGCGATTTTTTCTTTCGCGCAGGCAAATAAACCGGACGAAAAAGCCGAAGCGATTCTGGCGAAAGCCGTGCAGAAGCTCGGCGGCGAAAAATATTTGCAGATAAAATCGATTGTCGGCAGCGGAAATTTTTCGATTTACCGCGAAGGTCAATCGCAAATCACGCAGAGCTTTATCGACATTATCGTTTTTCCCGACCGCGAGCGCACCGAATTTAAAACCGGCGGCACGCGAACCATTCAAACCAACGTCGGCGAAACCGGCTGGCTCGCCGACACTTCCGCCAAAGTCATCAAGGAACAGGACAAAGACCAGATTGAAGGCTTTAAACGCAGCATGCGCACGAGTTTGGACAATCTTCTGCGCGGCAACTGGCGCAAGGACGCGGCGCTCGGCTTTGTCGGGCGTCGCGAGGCAAGCCTCGGCAAAAGAAACAACGTCGTCAGATTGACTTACGCCGACGGTTTCGCCGTCGAATTCGAATTTTCCGACGAAGGCTTGCCGATGAAATCCGTCTACAAACGCACGAACGGCGAAGGCGCGGAAGTCAAGGAAGAAGACCGTTACGCGCAGTTTATCGACGTCAACGGCATTTTCGCGCCGTTCGTCATCGACCATTTTCAAAACGGCGCGCAGACCTCGCGCATCAATTATCTGAAAATCGAATACAACAAAACCATTCCCGATTCGGTTTTCAACAAACCGTCGGACGCCAAAGAACTCAAGAAAGATTTGAAGCTCTAAAAGATGAGCGATAAATGCGGAATGCGGAATTCATAATGCAGAGTTTGCAATTCATCGTTCCCCGCATTCCGCATTCATCGTTTCATCAGGCTTTATCGTATTTCGCCTTGCCCTGGCTGGCGACGGCTTCCTGCGCCGCGCGAATCGCTTCCTGGTCGCCGAGGTAATAACTGTTTACCGGCTTGAAATTCTCGTCGAATTCAAAAACGAGCGGAACGCCGGTCGGGATGTTGTGTTGGGTAATGTCTTCATCGGAAATCGCGTTCAGGTATTTGACCAGCGCGCGCAAGCTGTTGCCGTGCGCGGCGACAATCACGCGGCGTCCGGCTTGGACTTTCGGCATAATCTCGGTTTGAAAATACGGCACGACGCGCTCGACGGTTTGTTTTAAGGCTTCGGCTTTCGGGAATTTTCCCGCTTCGATTCCTAAATAACGCGGGTCTTTGCCGAGCCAGCGCTCGTCGGTTTCGAGCAGCTCGGTCGGCAAAACGTCGTAGCTTCGGCGCCAGATCAGAACCTGCTCGTCGCCGTACTGCGCGGCGGTTTCGGCTTTGTTCAAGCCTTGCAGCCCGCCGTAATGCCGCTCGTTCAAAAGCCAGGTTTTCGTTTCCGGAATCCACATCAAATCCATCTCGTCCAGAATAATCCAGAGCGTTCTGATAGCGCGTTTTAAAACCGAAGTGTAAGCTTCGTCAAACGTAAAACCTTCGGCTTTCAGCAGCTGTCCCGCCGCTTTGGCTTCTTCCCTGCCTTTTTCCGAAAGGTCGACGTCCTTCCAGCCCGTAAAACGGTTTTCCTTGTTCCATTCGCTTTCGCCGTGTCTGATTAAAACTAATTTCTGCATAATTTTAAAAGTTTCGTTTTAGTCTGAACAACAATTTTAACAGACCGCCGAGCCAAAATAAAAAACAGTTTGACTCTTCAAACTGTTTTGATTTTTTCAGGAAAATTTCAAAAAATATATTTCGGTTTAAATCACCCATTCGTCGTGGACGACGGCGGTCAGATACCACTGCGCGCCGCTTTTCTCGAAAACCAGATAGAGCGTGCTCCAGCCCATGACGTTGCCGTCCGCGCCTTCCGGAAAGTTATAACCGACAAAGCTCGCCTGCGGATAATTTTCCCTGACATTGAACACGCCGTTTCCGAAGCCAATCTGTTTATTGTAGGAAACGCCCGGCGCGCGCGCGTAATTGCGGTCATAGATAAACTGTTTGTAATATGTTGGAAAACCCACATTTATCGGGTCGCCCGAACCGTCGTATTCACCCCAAACATAGCTGCGGCGAAGCAGAAAAAGGCTCGGAACCTGCGCTTTTTTGAAAACCAGATTCGATTTATCCATATAGCCGTAAGGCGCGAAACGCAAGCCTTTCGTCGGATGAACGAAATTGGCGACCGTTTTCAGGTCTTTGTTTTTCAGCGCCGCGACGATTTTATTCGCCGCCGCCACGACTTGTTTTTTCTGTGCCGACGCGTTGACCGAAGCGAATAAAATCAATGCCAGAAGCGACCATAAAACTTTTCTTTTCATAAAATTTCTCCCGTTTGAAAGTGAAAAAGAATCTCGCCATTAGAGAACGCTTTCGGTTAAAATTTTTTGCGCTTCGCCGACCAGATAGAGCGAGCCGGTGACGCAGATTATTCCTTTCATCGACAAAAACGGCGCGATTTTTAACGCTTCTTCCACGGTCTGCGTTTGATGGACATTTTCCCGAGAAAAATCTTCGGGCAGAAATTTCATCAACTCTTCCGTTTCCATCGAGCGCGAGTTGTCAGCCCTTGTAAAAATCAAAACTTCCGCTCGCGGAAAAAGAATCCGGGCAATTTCCCTTAAATCCTTGTCGCGCATCGCGCCGAAAATCAGCGTTATCGGCTGATTGATAAATTCGTCGAAATATTCGGCTAAGGCTTTTGCGCCGGCAGCGTTGTGCGCGCCGTCAAACAGAATCTTTTTATAAAATTCGAGTCTTCCCCGATGACGCGCGTTTTTCAAACCCGAACTGATGTCTTCGCGCTCGATTCGGAAATTGAACTCGCGAAGCGTTTCGGCAATTTCTATCGCCGTCGCCGCGTTTGTCCATTGATGTTTTCCCCACAAATTCAGACTAATATCCGGATAAATGTCGTTTCCGGAAATGAACGTCACGTTTCCGGCATTGAAAACCGCGTTTTCCGAATAATCTTCAGGCGCGGGATTCGATACGACTTTCGGAAAAACTTTTATCGGCTCGATTCGCATTTCCCTGCATTTTCCCTCAATCACGCGCGCGGCTTCCCTTTTCTGCGGCGCGACGATGACTTTTTGCGTGTTTTCCCGAATTATCGCCGCTTTTTCCGCCGCGATTTCCGCCAGCGTGTCGCCCAGAATTTTCTCGTGGTCGTAATCAATCGGCGTCAGCGCCGCGATTTCCGCGCGCGTCGCCGTGACCGAATCGAAACGCCCGCCGAGACCCGTTTCCAGAATCGCCAGTTCGGTTTTCGCTTCGGCAAAAGCCGCCACGGCAATCGCCGTCACCTGCTCGAAAAAGGTCGGAACCGTTTCAAGCTCGCCTTTTTCGACCAGGTTTTCGCAGATTTCTCTGACGCGAGTGGCGTGGCGGGCAAAATCTTTTTCGCTGATTTCCGCGCCGTTAATCCTGATTCTTTCGGTGATTGAGACGAGATGCGGCGAGGTGTAAAGTCCGGTTTTAATATTTGCGCCGAGGCAAATCGCTTCTAAAAAAGCGCAGGTCGAGCCTTTGCCGTTGGTGCCGGCAACCTGGATTTTTAAAAAATTATTTTGCGGATTTTCGAGCGCGGCGAGCAGCTTTTCGGTCGAAGTCAAACCGAGCTTCATCGCCAGAACTTCGTTTCCGAGCGAGAGAAGATACTTTGAGGATTCGTCAAAATTCACTTTTCTGAATGTCAGGCGGTCAATCGGCGGTGATAATTGATTTGTCCGAGATGATAATTAAAATGCGCCAGCAGATGCAGCAGCATAAAATCGGTTTTGACCGTTTTATCGTGCTTTTCGGCGGGAAAATCTCGCTCGAAGCTTCCGCCCGATAACTTGTTCAAAGTTTTCGACACGGCGCTTTTCGTTTTTTCGATGCTCGCCAGCAAATCCCGGCGCGAGACGTTTTTTGAGCTAAACTCGCTTTCCCTGTTCCGGACGTAACCGCTGGCGCCCAGCGTCGCGCCGACGAAATGATTCAGATTTCCGAGCAGGTGCAGGCACAGATTTCCGGCTGAATTGCTGACTTCGCCGTCGATTATCCACAGTTTATCTTCGTCGGCGTATGAATTAATCTCGTTTGCCAGTTTGTCCAAATCTCTTTCAAATATTTCGAGCAGCGCTTCTTTTAACATACGGGGAAAAAGAATTTTTATCTTAAAAATATTTACGATTTGCTTTGCGGCGCGGCAAAAAAATCTTCTTTCGGCTTGATTTCCGCGTTCATCATAAAATTCAGCAGGCGGATAATCGCGGCGCGCATCTCGCGCCGGTCGACGACCATATCGACCATTCCGTGTTCGAGCAGAAATTCGCTTCTTTGAAAACCTTTCGGCAGCTTCTGGCGAATCGTCTGTTCGATCACGCGCGGTCCGGCAAAACCGATAAGCGCTTTCGGCTCGGCGATAATAATGTCGCCGAGCATCGCAAAGCTCGCCGTCACGCCGCCGGTCGTCGGGTCGGTCAAAACGGAAATAAACGGCAATTGCGCGTCGTGCATCTGCGAAAGCGCGGCGGAAATTTTCGCCATCTGCATCAAGCTTAAAGTGCCTTCCTGCATTCGCGCGCCGCCCGAAGCCGAAAAAATTATGACCGCGCCGCGCGTTTTTATCGCGCGTTCAATCAGGCGCGTGATTTTTTCGCCGACCGCCGAACCCATCGAGCCGCCGATAAAGCTCATATCCATCGCGCCCGCGTAAACCCGATGCCCGCCGACCGTGCCCGTGCCCGAAACGATGGCTTCCGGCAAACCGGAAGCGGCTTTCGCGGCTTCGATGCGGTCTTTGTACGGCTTGGTATCGACAAATTCGAGCGGGTCGGTCGAAGTCACGTCTTCGTCCAGCCTTTCGTATCGCCCGTCGTCGAAAAGATTTTCGAGCCGCTGGCGCGCGCCGAGCCGAAAATGATAACCGCATTCCTTGCAAACCTGCTGCGCTTCCTCCAGCTCGCCCTTATAGAGCGCCGCCTCGCATTCCAGACATTTGACAAAGATTCCCTCGGTCTTTACCTTGCGGTCTCCATCGGCGGATTGCTCTTCTAATTTCGGTTTTTTTCGACTAAACCAGGACATATAAATTGATGCAAAACTCAAAATGCAAAGCGCAAAATGAATAAGACTATTTTATTTTAAATTTTGCATTGCACAAGATTAGCACACGCCGAAACTTATCAGAAAGCCGGAAAAGGCTTTATCGCTCATTTATAATTGTCGAAGAAACGTTTTTTGTGCTAAATTCAGCCAGGTTCCCAATATCTCAAAACAAAAGGCTCATCTTATGAAAAAATATATTTTTTTAATCGTTTTATTCATCTTCGTTTTTTCCGTTAATGCGTTTTCCGCCGTGAAAACCTGGGACGGCGGCGGAGCGGACGCCAACTGGCAGACGGCGGCAAACTGGGTCGGCGACGTGGTGCCCGCGGCAAATGACGACCTTGTTTTTCCGGCGACGGCAGCGCAGCAGGCGACCAACAACAATTTCTTTTTCTTCACCGCTTTTAATTCAATAACTTTTGAAGGCGGCGCGTATACGGTCGGCGGAAATCCACTGACTCTGCGCGATTTAAACGCTAACGCCGGAACGCATTCGATAAACACGGCGGTCAGTCTCGGCAGCGGCGCGCAGCCTTTTACCGCCGGACAAACGGCGGTCGTGACGATTGTGATTTTAAATGTCGGCGGCAATCCTCTGATTTTGGAAGGCGCGGGCAGCTTCGGCATCGGTCTGCTGTCCGGTTCGGGCGCGATTACGAAAAACGGCGTCGGCGCGTCTTTGATTGCCGGTTCGAGCGGTTACAGCGGCGCGCTGAATATCAACGACGGAATACTGGTCGTCGATGCGAATCTGCCGAACAGCGTCGTGACGATTAATTCCAGTTCGACCGGCGGCATGTTCGGATTGAGCGGTCTCGGCGGCACGGGAACGGTCGGCGCGACAACCGTCACAAACGGCGGAATCAGCGCCGGAACGCTCGACTCGCCGACGGGAATTCTCAACATCAACGGCAATCTGACATTCAGCGCCAACGGAAATTTTGTGGCGAAGCTCGGCGGCACGACGCCCGGCGCGAACGGTCACGACCAGTTAAACGTGACCGGAACAGTGACTTTAAATAACGCGCGGCTCGCGCCTTTGCCTTGGAACGCTTTTCGTCCGGCAATCAATGATTCGTTCGTGATTTTGCGCAACGACGGCACGGACGCGATAAACGGCACGTTTCTGAATGCTCCGGAAGGCGCGGTTTTCGGCGGCGCGCTCAACACGGCTTTCCGGATTACATATATCGGCGGCGACGGCAACGACATTGTTATCACCCGTATCAACAAAGCCTATTTCGATTTCGACGGCGACGGCAAATCGGACGTTTCGGTTTATCGACCGTCCGATGGAACGTGGTATGCGCTTTTGAGCGCGAACGGCGCGCTGTTCGGTCGGCAGTTCGGCATCAGCAGCGACCAGCCCGCGCCAGCCGATTTTGACGGCGACAATAAAACGGACACGGCGGTTTTTCGTCCTTCGACCGGCTACTGGTTTGTTTTGCGAAGCGCGGATTCGACTTTTACCGCGACGCAGTTTGGCGCCGGCGGCGATTACGCCGTGCCGAACGATTTCGACGGCGACGGTCGCGCCGACGTCGCGGTTTTTCGCCCTTCGGACGGCGGCTGGTATCAACTGCGAAGCTTGACCAATCAATTTGTCGCGCAGCAATTCGGCAACAGTCAGGACAAGCCCGCAATCGGCGATTTCGACGGCGACGGCATCGGCGATTTAGCCGTTTTCCGCAACGACGGAAACTGGTATATTCTGCGCAGCTCGGACGGCAATTTTTACGGCTTGAATTTCGGTTTCGGAACCGACAGAATTTGTCCCGCCGATTATGACGGCGACGGCAAAACCGACATCGCCGTGTTTCGCGGCTCGAATAACCCGTCGGAAGCCGATTTTTATTTTCTGCCGAGCGGCGATCCGGGTCAGTTACGCGGCGTTCCCTTTGGCGCTATCGGCGATGTTCCGGTCGCGGCGGATTACGACGGCGACGGCAAAGCCGATTTCGGCGTTTTTCGTCCGGGCGATAACGCCTGGTATCTGCTCAGAAGCCAAGCCGGATTCACCGCCGTCGTCTTCGGGCAGGCGGGCGATAAACCCGTTCCGGCGGCGTTTATTCCTTAGAAAGAAAAGTTTTGAGCTTTGAATTTTGAGTTTTGAATGAAAGATTTCAAGAAACTCAAGGTTCAAAGCTCAAAACAAACTTAAAACTTAAAATTCAAAAATTCAAAAATTCTTTTTCCCGCCTGATACCTTTCTGCATCTCCTTTTCGCTTTAGCTGGTAGAGAACGATTCTTTTCCAAAAGGGAGATACCAAATGCAAAGCAATTATCTTATTAAATTCGCGGTTTTAATTATCTGTTTGATTTCTTCAAACGCCGTTTACGCCGACGTTAAAATCAAGACGCGGCAGAGCGTCGGCGGGCAAACTTACGAAAATACGACCTACATCAAAGGCAAGCGCCAGCGCTCGGAGATGATGGGCGGCAAAATGATCAGCATCACGCAGTGCGATTTGCGCCGCGACCTTCAGATTATGCCGGACGGCAAGGTTTATATGGTCAACCCGTTCGATGACGCCGCGACGACGCAGGGAGAAAAAACCGTGTCGCAGACGCAGACGACGACCAAGCTCGAAACCGGCGGAACGGTCACGACGACCTATACGACCAAAGACACCGGCGAGCGCAAGCAGATGTTCGGCTACACGGCGAAACATTTGATTATCACGATGGAATCGGTCGCTTCGCCCGATGCCTGTTCGAAAAATAACAGCAAAATGGAGATGGACGGATGGTATATCGACGCCACTTGGTATTTTCAATGCGACCGCGGCTATACCAACGGCTACACGCCGAAAAGCCAGGGCGGCTGCCGCGATAAATACGTGATGAAGCAGGTCGGCACGGCGAATCGCGGCTATCCGGTCTATGAAAAAATGACGATGTACGACGAAAGCGGCAAGGAAATGATGACGTCGCTCAACGAAGTCATCGAGCTTTCGCAAGCCACTCTGGAAGCTTCGCTGTTCGATGTTCCGCAGGGTTATCGCGAAGTCAAAAATTCGTCCGAGCTGTATGCCAGTATGTCGAGCCAGTCGAGCTCTAGCAGCACGACGAGCAGCAGCAACAGCAGCAACAGCGGCGACTATAACGCTCCTTCGAATGCGGGTATGAGCCAGAACGTCAAAAATATGTCGAAATCCGAACCGGACGTTTCAACGACGGTCGGCGCGAAGAAAGAAGGCACGATTCGCATCGGTTTGGCGGGCGTAAAAACCGGCGCGATCGGCGAAGGGCTGAACGCTTCGGAGCTTGCCGGAGCCATCCGGAACTCGCTCGGCGAATACCTGAAAGGCACGAACATTGAGCTTGTTCAAATCGAAGCCAAGCTCCCGGCGGCTATCGAATCCGAAGCCAAACAAAAGGAATGCGATTACGTTCTTTACGCGCAGGTTTCGCACAAAAAAGGCGGCGGCGGTTTCGGTATGTTCTCGAAAATCGCGCCCGCGCTCGGCAACGTCGTCCCGGTATCAGGAATCGGAAGCAGAAGCGGACAAATTGCCGGACAGGTCGCCAACACCACGATTTACACGGCGGCAAACGCGGCGGGCAACGTCAAATCGAAAGACGAATTGACGCTCGAAATTAAGCTTAATGCGACCGGCGGCGGTTCGCCGGCTCTCGCCAAACAATATAAGACGAAAGCCAAATCCGACGGCGAAGACATCATTTCCCCGCTCGTCGAACAGGCAGCGACGGCGATTCTCGAAACCGTCAGCAAATAAATCAGAAAAGTGTCATCATCACAACCTCCTTTTGAGACGGTCTTCGCTCGACCGTCTCTTTTTTTATTTATGTCCTTGAAAAACTTGTCGGGGCACGACAAAATGCCTGCCTAAAGCGTCTGCCAAAACGCTAATCAATGTTAATTACTTTAATCTCGATTTATATTTCAAACGATTATTCGCTTGGCTCACTGCGCAGGCGCGGCGCGGCGACGCGACGTGACCCGACAGTTATTTCGACGCCTTACTTTTAATTTATGTTGATACTTTTCGCCCGCGTTTTCCGCTATTACCAGAGAAGACTATTTCTTCAATCTTTTATATATCCGATAAGTGAGAAAGCTTTTTATGTCTATTATCCGAAAAATTACCTGTTATTCATTACTGATTTTATCCATCCTGTCCGCCGTGCCGACTTTGGCTGGCACGGAAGACCGCGTGACAATCGACCGCGATATCGTTTTCCGGCGCGGCGCGATTTCCGCTTCGGTCAGAGGCAGAATCAATCGCGGGACGACGCATTTATACCGCGTTCGCGCGCGCGCCGGTCAGGAAATGGCAATCGTCCTGAGAACGGGCGAACAGACTTCCGCGACCGTTTTCGCGCCGACCGAAGGCATCGTCGAAGGCGCCGACGGCGTGCGTCAAACGCTGGTCGAATTGCCCGAAACCGGCGAATACCTGATTCAAATCGGCACCGATACCGCCGCTAATTACACGCTCGAAGTAACGATTAATTGAGAAGGAGAAATTGCAGATTATGACTACGCAAAATAACGCCGCCGCGCTCGCGCCGGAAATGCCGAACGAAGCCGTTTTGGGACAAATCGTCATGGGCGCTTTTACGTCGCAAGCCGTTTATGTCGCCGCCAAGCTCGGCATCGCCGACTTGTTGAAAGACACTCCGCGACCCGTCGCGGAATTAGCCGCCGCGACCGGCACCGACGCCAATGCGCTTTATCGCGTTCTGCGCGCGCTCGCCAGCGTCGGCGTTTTTGCCGAAACCGAGCCGAAAACATTTGCGCTCACGCCGTTTGCCGAGCCGCTTTTGAGCGACCGTCCGGGCAGTATGCGCGAGATAGCGATCTGGATTGGCGAAGAAGCGCACTGGCGCGTTTACGGCGAGATGCTCTACAGCGTCCAAACGGGCAAACCCGCGTGGGCGCGCGTTCACGGGCAGGAAGCTTTCCCGTACCTGTTTGAAACCGACCGCGCGCTCGGCGATATTTTCAACCGCGCGATGACGAGCTTTTCGTCGAGCGGCGCTCCGGCTATCGCGCAGGCTTACGACGCGTCGGAGGCGAAAACTCTGGTCGATATCGCGGGCGGTCACGGGCTTTTGCTTTCGGCTTTCCTGAAAACGAATCCCGCTTTAAAAGGCATTTTGTTCGACGTGCCGACCGTTATCGCAGACGCGGGCGCGCTGCTCGAAAGCGAAGGCGTCGCCGAAAGAGTCGAAACCGTAACGGGCGATTTTTTCCAGAGCGTTCCGGCGGGCGCTGACCTTTATATGATGAAACACATCATCCACGATTGGGACGACGCGCGCTCGCTCGCCATCCTGAAAAACATTCATTCGGCGATGAACGAAAACGGCAAAGTTTTAATCGTCGAGATGGTCATCAAGGAAGGCAACGAGCCGGATTTCAGCAAGATTATGGATTTGGAAATGCTGGTCACGCCCGGCGGCGGCGAGCGCACCGCTGATGAATATCGCCAGCTGCTGGCGCAAGCCGGATTTCGCCTGACGCGCATCATTCCGACCGCTTCGCCCTATAGCATTGTCGAAGCCGTCAAAGCTTAGTTGTTTTAATCGATTCCGGATTATTTTTTATGCGTTGATTTCAAAAGAAATCAACGCATTTTTTGTTTTTACGGTGAACCTTTTTTCGCTTCGGTTTCGCCTTAGTATTTGAGATTTATTTTTCACGGAGGAAATTATGAAATTTATACCAACTTTTTTCTTAGCGATGTTTTTATTAATCGGCGCCAATCAGGTTTGCGGACAAAAAATGCCGTCTGAGTTAATCGGCGAATGGCACAACGGCAGCGTTTCGATGCTTCAGGAAAAGAACACCGTGACCGGACAAACCACGCCGTCAAACGGCTCGACTTTTACTTACAGGTTTTTCGCCGACGGGCGTTTTGAATTCGTCGGCTATATGAAATCGACGATGTACGGCTGCACGACCGATTTATTTAACGACAAGCGCGGCAAAGTCGAAATTGACGGCGACCAGATGACCTTCATCCCGGCGAAAAATTACTGGAAAAATACTTATAGCTGCGCGCCCGCCAGCAACAAGGAAAAAAATCACACGCTGGAAAAAGAAACTTACACCTGGCGCACGAAAGAAGACGATTACGGCAAAACTCTGGTTTGCCTGGCAAACGCGAAAGGCGAAAGCTGCTATCGCCGCCAGGAAAAATAAAAAGACGAATTGAATAATAAAGCAGGTGAATTAGAAAACACGCGTTTATAAATAACTTTAAATCGCTGCCGGCAATCGCGCTTTGTCACGGCGCGAATTGGAAAACGGCAAACGCGCCGTGAACCGAAGGGCAACAAATATTATTATCGTAAAGTGAAATAACGCGTTTCGGGAAATATTATAAATCGAAAAAAGCCGCATTCGAATGCGGCTTTTTTTATTTTCATTTGTAATTCGTCTGAAAAATCACTCGGCGCTGCTTTGCGCCGGACTCGGCGCTCTTCGCCGTTAAAAAAGACTTTAGGCAAAGAAAGCGAAGAAACGCAAACAACGCAAAGAAGGAAAAAGAGATTTTAGCCGCAGATTTTCGCAGGCGCGCCGATAAACGAAGTCGCGGCACGGAAATCTTCCCTGGCGCTCTCAATTTTAAAATCGAATCGTAATTGCTCGCGCTGACCCTTTAGCGTTCTATTTTCCGCTTTACGGATTAGAGATTTTAACGCCGCCGGCGTTTCGGCGAATCGGAGGAGACAGTTAAAATGCAATTTTTTTTACACCGGCTTCAATTTCAAAAATTATTTACCGTCGTTTTTTGCCTGAGCTTATTGCCGGGCAGTTTCGCGCCGCTGACGGCGCAAACGCGGCGCGCGGCAAGCGTGAAAACAGCGCCGCCCAAAACAGCGCCGGCGGTGACGAAAAATTCTCCGGCGCAGGAAAATAATTTTCTTTCGACCGAATCGAACACGGCTCTGTCACGCACGTGGACGGCGGGCGAGTTGCCGCCGCCGCTGTCTTTGCCGAAAGGCAGCGCGGACGAAATCGCCGCCGTTCTCGCTCAGAAGTTCGCCGCCAAAACCGACGAGAGCGTTCCCGCGCTGCTCACTGCCTTGCAGCTCGCCGGTTTTTTCGTGACCGACAAAAACGGTCAGGTCGCGCTCGCGCCGCCCGACGGCAAAGGACAAGGCTTGGCAATTAACGGCTGGGAAGTGGCGAGCGTGGCGAAAATGTATGGTGAAGGAAAAACGACGACGCTGAAAGATTTGGGCGAGCGGCTGAAATCTATCCCGCATTTCCGGCAGCGCGACGTCGCGCCGATGCTGCTGGACGGCGTTCGCGCCAATGCCGCAAGCTCTGAAAATCCCTATTTGAGAATGTGGGCGCGATTTATCGTCGAGCTGGGCAAAAACTCTGCGCCGCGCAAGGCGGATTTGACGGCGGGCGCGGCAAAACCCGAAGAAATCGAAATCGCCGCCGTTCAGCATCTTTTGCTGATGCGCCGTCTATACGGCGATTTGTGGGCGCGAGCGCAGCGCTGGAAAGCCCGTATCGGAATTGCCGGAATCGAAAATCAAACGGAAGCGCGATTCGTTAATGCGTCGTATTCGCCCGCCGATTATTTCGGCTCTTCGCGCGCAGAATCGAACAAAACTTTTTCAAATTACAACGTTTTGTTAAAGGCTGGCGAAACGGCGCCGCCGGACGAGAAAAAAATTCCGTGCCGAATGGACGGCAACGCGCCGACCGTGATGGACGCGGGCGCGACCATCAGCGGCGAAGCTTATGCCAAAATTTTAGAACTTCTCGAAGGGCTCTACGAAGATTTGCCCGCCGAAAAGGCGATTCAGAAATTCGCGATGTTTCAAGCGGTCGCCAATATTATTCTGGCTTACGCCAAATTTATTCAAACTTACGCCGCTCTCGAAACGAAAATTATCATGGAAGGCGCGCCGCCGCTCATCCGCACAAAAAATGCGCTGCCGGGCGCCCGGAAACCGCTGCGCGCCGAGGTGCGGATGAATCTCGGCAACTGGCAGATGTACAACTGCCTGCGGATGGCGATGAACGTCACGACCGGGCTCGATTTCTCCACGCTCAACGACGGACCTCTGGGCGACGTCGGCGTAACGTGGAATCTGAGCGAAGGCGGAGCGGGCGACCGTTACAGCAACAGCACGGGCATCAATAAAACGGGCGAGCAAATCGTCGGCATCACGCAGGACGGACTCAAGCGGATTCAGGACAAAGCCGTCGGAGTCGATTCGCTGCGAGACGCTAACTACACGAAAACCGACGACAAAGGCATCGGGCGCGTGATTCTGGAAGGCACGCCGCAGCGTAATTACAAAGCCGGACGCCTTTTTGAAGTGGCGAAACAGGCGCGCGTTTACACGACCATCCGCATCAAAGCCGGAGAAATCAAAGGCGATATGGTCGACGCCATCGGGCAGGCGCTCGGCGGCGTTGCCGGAACGCTCACCTTGCCCGCCGAGCTTATCTATCGCACCGATTGGGTTTCGACCGCCGCTCTGACCGTTCCCGTCACCGATTGGGAAGAATGCGAGCGCGGCTGGAGCGGCTCGATTTCGATTACGCGCCGCCAGACCGACTCGTGGAAGCAAGACGGCGAGAAAAAAGGCGTGAAAACTACCACCGCCTCGGCAAGCACCTTGAGAACCTACGAATATATCGGAACAGTCAACATCAAAAACGCCCGGCATGAATCTTCCGGCGGAGTCAACGCGCTCAACAAACCCGTCGCGGTCGGGTCTATCTACTTTAAAGGCGAATCGAACGCGACGAGCGAAACCGTCTGGGAAGACGAATCGACTTCCTACTACCACGATAACTGCGGGCAAAGGACGACCAAGAGAGTGCTTTATAATAAAGAGCGCGACGTGCTGAGCGGTTCATCGCAATCTATCGCCGATGGCAGGTTATTCATTGATTTAATCGAAAATAAATATAGAATCAACCTCAGCATTCCGGCGATGCCCGGCAAAAAGACGCGGAATAACATTCGCCGCCCGTCCGGATATTGCGACGCGAAATCGAATATGCCGCAAGACAGTATGAGCGAATGGTCGGAGGAAATCGGATACATGCCGATAGAAATCGACGACGGCATTCTCGACCCGAAAAATCCAGACGTCATCGAAGGCAGCCGTTCCTATACCGAAAGCGGCGGCGCTGAAGTCGAAATCCGCTGGTCGCTGCGGCATTGTCGTTAAAATTTTCAAAAGCTTTCATCACGATACTTTCAACCTTCGAGGCGGCTCGCTCTAGCCGCCTCTTTTTTATTTCCCGGTTATTAAATTCTTGAAAATTTTCGCGCTCGCCCGATACTTTTCGGCGGCGTTTTACGCCTTAACACTAAAGAGCGGCGAAAAATCGCCCGCGCTCGTATTTTTTGCAGAAATCACCATGACCATCAAATCACCGGCAATTACGATCTTTATCGCTCTGATAATAATTTTGACCGCGAACGCCGCCTTTGCACAGGAGCCCGTCGCGCCGACCAATCCCGAATCTCAATCGGAAGCACCTCTGCCTGACAACTCGATGCCCGTCAGAATCGGCATTGCCCTGCCGAAAGCGAATTTTTTCGACGACGGCGTGAACAGTTTTCAAATAGCGGCGAGCATACGCGAAATTACCGGCGATCACTTTAACGGAAGCGGCGTCGAGATAATCGCGCTGGAGGCTCGCCTGCCGCCGGCGATTGCCGCCGAAGCCAGAGAAAAAAGTTGTTTTTATATTTTGCAAATCGTCGTTTTGAGAAAACGCAGCGGCGCGAAGCTTAATTCAATGACGCCGGCGGCAAGCATTAACGGGAGCGCGAAAACCGTGCTTTACAAGGCGGCGGATTTGGCTTCGACGACCAAATCCAAAGACGAATTCACTTTTGAATACAGCTTGATTTCGACTGACGACAATGCGGTTAAAGCTAAAAATTCTTTTAAAACAAGGGCGAAAGCCGACGGCGAAGATGTTCTTTCGCCGATGCTGGAAAATATGTCGAAGGCGGTTCTGGCGGCGGCAAAGTAAATAAAGTTTCAAACGACGATGACGGAAAAACGCTCGGAAGGCGGAAGAAGGCGCGAAATTTTCATTCGCGCCTTCTTTTATTTTATCTTTATTATTTCGCTGGTTTTTCAATTTCCGGCAGCGTCATTCTCCGCAATAAATCGCGATAGCGCGCGTCGTCGCGGAGTGAATCGAGCATCGGGTCGGTCGCAAACCAGAGCAGCCACGGGTCGAATTCGGCTTGCGATTTTTCAAAATAATCAAAAGCCTCGTCGCGGTCGGCGAGCGCGGCGTGCGCCATTCCCAGAAAATACGGTTTCACATACGTTCGGGCGGCGAGCGCTTGCATTTCGCGCAAAACCGCGCGCGCCTCGTCGCGGCGACCGACCGCGACATAAGCAAAGCAAAGCTGGTATTTCGGCAGCGCCGATTGCGGTATCATCGCCGCGAATCTTTCCAGAAAGCCGACCGCTTCTTCGGTTCGTCCGAGCGCCCATAAATTGATGCCGGTCTGCGCGTAGCCTTGCGGGTAATTCGCGTCCAAATCAATAATTTCCCTGCCTTTGGCGAGCGCCTGCGCGTGATGTCGGGCTTGATAGAGCGTCCACGCGACCAGCGTTTTCGTGCGCAACGAGAGCGGGTCGAGCTGCTCGGCGCGCAGGATTTCCCGAACGCCTTCCTCGAATCTGCCCCTGCCGACCAGAGATGCCGCATACCATTCGTGAGAATTCGGATAATTCGGATTCAGCTCTACCGCGCGACGATAAATCCGCTCGGCTTCAACCCAATTCTGCTTGTTCTGCATATGCAGACCGAGCGCGGCGTAAGCCTCGCCCAGCTGGTCGTCAAGCTCGATGGCGCGCCGCGCGGCGGCTTCGGCTTTTTCCAGCGCGACGTGCGACGGCATAATTCCGTAAATGTTCGCCCAAGTGTAGAAATCCGCCAGCCCGACATACGCCAGAGCGTAATCGGAATCGAGATTGATGGCTTTTTGAAATGAATCGAGAGCTTTGATTAAAGCGTCGGGCGTAAATTGATTCCAGTGAAAACGCCCGCGCAGGTAGGCTTCGTACGCCTGCGGGTCGTTCGTCCCACGTTTTTCAAGCTGGCGGCGTTCTTCGCCCGTCAATTGCGGAATCAGCGATTGCGCGACTTTTTCCGAAATCGAATCTTCCAGCTCCAAAACGTCCGACGATTTTTCGTCGAAGCTTTCCGCCCAAACGGTGGCGTTTTCGCTGACGCTTAAAAGCTGGACGGTCACGCGGATGCGCTCGCCGCTGCGCCGGATGCTGCCGTCCAGAACATAATCGACCTCCAGTTTTTGCCCCGCTTCGTACGGGTCGGCTTCCGTTTGCGCGTATTGCAGAACGGAACTGGTCGGGCGCATCACGAAACGACGCACGTTGGAAAGCCGCGTAATCAGCGCGTCGGTCAAGCCGATGCCGAGATATTCGTCTTCGCCCGCGCCGGTCGCCGCGCCGAATAATTTCAGCGGTAGAACGGCAATCGACTTTGCGCCGCCCGTATCAAAACGGACATTTTTCAATTCTTCCGGTGGCGGCGGCAGCGGCAGCGGCGCGAGAGGATTTTCCGCGCGGCGCAGTAAATCGGCGTAACGCGCGTCGCCGCGCAAAACGTCAAACTGCGGGTCGACGCCCAGCCAGTTCAGCCACCCGTCACGCGCCGCAAAAGATTTTTCGAGATTTTCAAAAGCCTTGTCCTTATCGCCCAGAGCGCAGTAAACCAGCGCGAGCATATATTCGGAAACAAACCGCGTGCGGGAAATCTCTTCGAGCCGCGCGAGAATTTTTTCGGTTTTTTCGCGCTCGCCCGCTTCGGCGTAAGCGGCAGCCAGCTCGTTCAGATAAAACGGATTTTCGCCCGTCAACTGAACGGATTTTTCGGCGCAGGCGACGGCTTCGCCGTATTGCCCGACGCGGCGCAGAACCCAACTGAAAGTCTGCAAGCCCCAGGCGTAATTCGGCTCGTTTTTGAGCATTTTCCGGTGGACGGCGATCGATTCGTCGAAGCGCCGCGCGTGATACAAAACCCACGCTTGCAGATGCAGGCTCAGAATCGAATCCGGGTCGAGTTCGAGAACGCGATTTATCTCGGCGAGCGCCTCGTCAAAACGCCCGCGTTGCGAAAGAACGGTGTTCAGCCAGCTGTGCGCCGTGACCGAGTTCGGATTCAGCTCGATGGCGCGCCGCAGATTTTTTTCCGCCGCGTCCCAGTCCCAGTTGTATGTGATTTCGACAAAGCCCAGAACGGCGTGTCCTTCGGCGAGCGACGGGTCGAGCGCGACGGCTTTTTCCGCCGCTTCTCTGGCGGGCTCCGCGCCTTCGGCGAACGGGATAAGGCAATGAATGCCGAGAAAAATATAATATTCGGTCATCGCCGCATAGGCGAGCGCGTAATTCGGGTCGAGTGCGACGGCGCGCCGGTAAAACTGAATCGCGCGGGCAAAGCCTTCTTCGCTGTGCAGATTCCAGTTGAAACGACCGCGCAGATAAGCTTCGTAGGCTTCGGCTTTCTCAGTCGCGCGTTTGGCAAGCTGCTGCTGTTCTTCGCCGGTCAGATGCGGAACGAGCGATTTGACGACCTGCTCGGAAATCAAATCTTCAAATTCGAGAATGTCGGAAGCTTTTTCGTCAAAGCTCTGCGCCCATTCGGTCGAGTTATCGCCAACACTCAAAAGCTGCACGCTGACGCGAATCCGCTCGCCGGAGCGCCGGATATTGCCGTCCAGCACGAAATCGACGTTCAGCTCGCCGCCCGCCGCAAACGGGTCGGTGTTTTCCTTGAAACTAAGAATCGAGCTGGTCGGGCGGACGATAAAACGCCGGATATTGGAAAGCCGCGAAATCAGCGCGTCCGTCAGCCCGATGCCGAGATATTCGTCGTCCGGATTCATTGTGCCAATCATTTTCAACGGCAGCACGGCGATTGATTTTTCTTTGCCGGCGGTCGCCGTCGCCGTCGGGGTCGATGCTTTTTGCCGATTGACGGAAGGATGATTTATCGCTTTCAATAAGCGCTCGTAGCGCGCGTCGCCGGCGAGCGCTTCAAACTGCGGGTCAACCGCCAGCCAGCTCAACCTGCCGTCGCGGATTTCGAGCGCTTTATCCAGCAATTCGAAGGTTTTTTCCGCCTCGCCCAGATTGGCGTAAGCCATCGCCAAAAGATAAGGCGAAACATAATGCGTCGCGGATAAATTCTCGATTTCGACGATTAAGTCGCGCGTCTCGTCGTTTCGCCCCGCCGCCGCATACGCCACCGTCAGCCAGCACAGAGTATGGGCGCTTCTGCCGAGCAGCTCGACCGCCTTGTGCCCGATTTTTATCGCTTCGTCGTATCTGCCGGTGCGCGCCAGCACGCCGATCAAAAATAAATGCGCCAAACCGTACAGCGGCTCTTTTTCAATCAGCCGGTAAGTTCCCGCAATCGCTTCGTCATAGCGGCGGGCGTAAAACAAAACCCAATTCAGAGTCTGCGAGACGATCGGCGTGAACGGGTCGAGTTCGAGCGCTTTATTGGCTTGCTCAAAGGCTTCTTCAAAGCGCCCGCACATCCCCAGATGATAAGCGGACCAGACGCGCCCGATTGAATAATTCGGATTTAGCTCGATTGCCCGGCGAAAATAATTTTGGGCGGTTTCCCAATCAAAATCGCCCATCTGCGAGGCAAATCCGAGCGCCGCGTAGCCTTCGGCGAGCGTCGGGTCGAGCACAATCGCCTGCCGCGCCGCTTTTTTCGTCGCCTCGGTCGTTTCGGCAAAAGGTCGGACGGCGTAAACGCCTAGAAAATTGTAATAATCGGCGATGCCCGCATAAGGAAGCGCGTAATCGGGCGCCAGTTCGATGGCGCGCCGGTAAAAAGCCAGAGCTTTGGCAAAACCCTCGACCGTAAACTGATTCCAGTGATAACGCCCGCGCAGATAAGCTTCGTAGGCTTCGGCGTTGTTCGTGGCGCGCTTCGCCAGTTGATTTTTTTCCTCGCCCGTCAGGTGCGAAACCAGAATTTTGACGACGCGCTCGGAAATCAAATCTTCGATTTCCAGAACGTCCGTCATTTTTTCGTCAAAACTTTCAGCCCAGCGCGCCGCGTTTTCCCGGATGCTCAAAAGCTGGACGGTCACGCGGATGCGCTCGCCGCTGCGCCGGATGTTGCCGTCGACGATAAACTCGACGTTCAGCTCTCTGCCCGCCGCAAACGGGTCGGCGCTGTCGGCGTAGCGCAGAATCGAACTGGTCGGGCGCACGACCAGACGCTTGACGCCGCTCAGACGCGAGCCGAGCGCGTCCGCCAGACCGATGCTCAGATATTCGTCGCCCGTCTCGTCGCTCGGCACCGCGCCGAGCAATTTAAACGGCAGAATGGCAATGGAATTTTTGGCAATCTGTTCGGCTTCGCCGACGACCGTTTCCGCCAAATCGAACGACTGCGCCCGGACGGGACGTTTTTCCAGATAATTGGAAATGTCCTCGCTCAATTCGGCGGCTGACTGGTAACGCTCCGACACGCTTTTGCGCAGCGTTTTCAAAACGATTTTGTCGAGATTGCCCGAAAGCTCGTGCTGCAGCATCTCAAGCGTCGCGCCGCGCGAGGCGAAAATCGCCTCCAGCGTCGGTTTTTCGCTCGTTCCGGTATCGCTGCGCGCAAAATTGTCTTCGCGCGTCAGGATTTCGCTCGGGCGCGTCGGTTCTTCTTCGCGGACGGCGCGCGCGATTTCATACGGCGCGCGGCTTTTGATGCGATACGGGCGATGCCCGGTCAGAAGCTCGTACAGCAAAACGCCCAGGCTGTAAATGTCGGACGCGGGCGTGATAGCCTCGCCGGAAATCTGTTCGGGCGAAGCGTATTGCGGCGTCATCATTCGCATATGCGTCGCCGTCGGCTCCATCGCCGTCACGCCGAATTCCGGGTCGAGCAGTTTGGCGATGCCGAAATCCAGCAGCTTCGGCTCGCCGTCCGCTTTCACCAGAATATTCGACGGCTTCAAATCGCGGTGGATGATTTTATAGCGATGCGCTTCTTCGATCGCCTCGCAGATTTTTTGAAAAATCTGCAATCTTTCGTTGATGCTCAACCGCCGCCGGTCGCAGTAAGCGTAAAGCTGCTCGCCCTCGACGTATTCCATCACGAAATACGGCAAGCCTTTTTTCGTCGAGCCGCCGTCGAGCAGGCGCGTGATGTTCGGATGATTCAAGGTGGCGAGAATCTGCCGTTCATTGCGAAAGCGGCGGACGACCAAATCCGTGTCCATTCCGCGTTTGATAAGCTTGACGGCGACCTGCCGCGAGAAAGCGCCGTCGATTCTTTCCGCCAGATAAACCGCGCCCATTCCGCCGCGCCCGATCTCGCGCACCAGACGATAAACGCCGATTTGCCGTCCGATCATCGCGTCCAGCTCGCGGTCTTCGGTCGTTTCGCCGACAATCGTATTTTCCAGCATTTCGCCGGTTAAAAGTTTTTCCACTTCCTCGCGCATCTCTGCGTCCGCGCAGGTTTCGGCGAGAAAAACGGTGCGCTCCGCTTCGTTCATCGCGAGCGCGGTTTGAAAAACTTTTTCGATTTGTTGCTGTCTGGCGGACATCGTTTTTTCAGTTAAAAGATTGACGCAAGTATAACGAAATTAGCCGAACGCGACAATTTTTCGCGCGATTTTTCGCTCGCCTGATACTTTTTTCCTTTTCTTCACGCGTTACAGACAGCGCGCAAATCAAGCGCCGGAAACTTTATATTTTTTTATTAATCAACAGGAGAAACCGTTATGACTACATCTTTAAATCTTAAACAAATTCGTGCGATTTTCGCTCTCGCGGCGCTCGTCGCTTTTGCCGCCGCCTCGTTTTTGCTGACGCCGCAAAGCGCGCAGATGCAAAGCCAAACCGTCACCCCGCGCATCGTCTTTGACCGCGACCAGGAAGTGCACGTCGTCAACGCCGACGGCTCGGCGGACACTATGCTTGCCGAAGGCTTCGACCCATCGTGGTCGGCTGACGGCACGAAAATCGCTTACGCCTCGGGCGCGGAAAGCGCCAACATTTACGTGATGAACGCGGACGGCACGAACCAAAGGCAGCTGACCGAGCACGGAATCAGCTATTCGCCCGCGTTTTCGCCGGACGGCTCAAAAATCGCGTTTGTCAGCGAGTTCGAAAGCGGCGCGCATATTTACACCATTAACACGGATGGAACCAACGAACAGCGCATCAATTTCGCTGGCGATTTTGTCGGCGAGTATGCACCCGCGTTTTCGGCTGACGGCTCGAAAATCGTTTTCGTCGGCACGACCATCACCGAAACCGGCACGTCCCGGGACGAATATTACATCGCCGACGTCGACGGCTCAGACCCCATTCGCCTGACCTCTATCGGCGGCTTTAACCGCTATCAGGCGTCCGTTTCGCCGGACGGCACAAACATTTTAGTCGCCCGCTACAACGACATCCAGCGAGTTCCCACCGACGGCAGCGGCGTGATGACGAACCTGACCAATTCGAGCCCAGCCGAAACCGATGCGGATTATTCGCCCGACGGCTCGCAAATCGTTTTTCGCCGCGGCGGTAATGTCGGCTTAATGATTATGAACGCCGACGGCACAAACGTCACGGCTTTGAATGTTCTCGGCGACAATCCCGATTGGCTGCCGACCGCCGTCAGCCCGACTCCGACGCCGACCGTCACGCCGACTGTCACGCCGACTCCGGTGCTTCCCACGGACTTGAACTTACAGGTCAGCGCTTCGGCGCAGAACGTTAACGTCGGCAACACTGTGACTTTCACCGTCAACGTCCGCAACAACGGCAACGCGGCGACAAACGTGAAAGTTTTCGGCACGGCGTCAATCGACGGCATACTCAATCAGGTTCAGTACACTTCGATGAATGCGCCGGGCGGCTGCACGCTCGTCATCGGAGGCTCAAGCGTCGAATGCCAAATCGGAGCGCTGGCGCCGAATCAGACGGCAGTCGTCACCATCGACGTCCGTCCGAACGTCGCGGGCAGCCTGATTTTCAATCTCAACGCCAGCGCGACCGAGCCGGACAGCAACGAAGCGGACAACGCAGGTTCCGCCAGCGTGCAGGTCAGCCCGGCTCCGGTTTGCGCCGCAAATGTGACCTCGCAGGTGCGCGTCATCCGGCTGTCGCCGATTCGTAATCCGCGCACCAATGAATACGAGCAGTTGATTATCGCGCGGAATAATTCGAATCAAAATCTGCATCCGCGCGCGATGTTCGTCTTCGACAATTTGACCGACGGCGTTTCGGTCGCGCCGCGCTCGAATCCGGGCACGACGCAATGCGCCGCCCCGATTGGCAGCCAATACGTGACGGCAAACGCCGGCAGCACGTGGCGTCCGAATCAGACGATTGTGGTTCGCGTGACCTTTACCAACCCGCAGCGCCGAAACATCAATTACGATTTGCGCGTCATGGCTGGCGCGAATAATCCGTAAATTTATCTCGTAATCTACGGACGATAAAACTCAGGCGGCGCCGAAGGAAATCTTCTTCGGCGCCGCCTGATACTTTTTGCCGCCGGTTTACGCCATACAGTTAGAAACAATTTTTCCGTCGTCACGAGGGTTACTTTCAAGGGAAATCATGCAAAAAATCGTATCAAACGGACTTTTCAAAAAACTATTTTTAATCGTTTTGTGCGCCGGCGTTTTAAACGGCGACGTTCTCAATATTTTGGCGCAAACGCGTCGCGCTTCGAATCAACAGACTGCGGGCAATCAGCCGAATAAATCCGCGCCGAAATGCTCCGGCGCGTGGACCGGCAATGTCACCTATACGCGAACGCAGACGACGACCGACAGCAAAACCGTCAAGCGCGTTTCAAATCGCGGCGAGGACAAGCGCGATTGGGAGATGCGATACAACTACAAAGCGTCGGTCGCCGTTCTCGAAGCCCCGGAAAAAAACGGCTCGAACCTCGGCAAAGCGCGCATCGAGCATAAGTTTTCATCAATCGACAAAACCATCGCCAGAGAAGAAAATTCGTGCGACCGCGGCAAGACTTTTCAGGTGATGACCGGAAATTTCCTGACGAAAACCGAAACGACCGGAAACGCGACCAATGCCGAGGCGAACGTTAATGTCGGCGTCAACGCGGACGGCACCTACACGGTGAGCGTCGGCTTGCCGCAAATTCAGGCGCTGACGACCGGCAAGGAAACTTCCAGCTTCAGCGGGCAGTGCCAACCGAAAAAAGGCAAAGATTTGACGCTGCCGGAAACGCCGACGAGCGTCGAGGGCAACTCCTTAACCAGCGAAGGCAAAGACCGCATCAATCCGTCCGACCCGAATCGTCTTTCGGGAAGCTATTCGAAAACGTGGCAGAACGTGACGGAAACAATCAGCTGGAGCCTGGAAAAATGCGGCGCGCCGCTGCGCATCACGGATTTGCAGTTTGAAGATATGAAGTATCCGAACTGGAACGACTGGCAGGAAATCGTCGAGCAGCGCGGCACGATTGACGGAAATCTCGTTAAAATCAAGGCAAAAGTCCTCAATACTTCGGGCGAAACGAAATACGCCGACGTGCGTTTCAAGGAAACCTACAAAGGCGACAAATGGGACGGCGCGCGCCCCGACGCGCCGCTGAAAGATGATGTCGCTTCGGTACGCGTCGAGGCGAATACGGAAGAAACGGTCGAAATGGTCTGGGATTCATCGGGCTATGCGTGGTTCGACGACGGTCGCCCGCGCCTCGTCCAGCGCATCAAAGCCGAGCTGGAAGAAAACAGCAAAAAGATTGGCGAAGAGACGGAAAATCTGAAAGTCGCGCCGAAACCGCTCGTGCTTGTTCACGGACTCTGGAGCAATTGGGGAGCGTGGCTGCCGTGGCAGAATATCTTAACGACTTCGCACTCTTACGATTGGAAAGCGTTTCCGGTCGGCGAAAAGCCCGAACACGGCGTGATGAACACGGGCACGACATTTATGTCTTCGGAACAGACCGATTCAATCGCCGACAACGCGCACAAGCTTAAAACATACATCGAATACGCTCAGAAAGACCGCAATGCGTGGCACGTCGATGTCGTGGCGCATTCGATGGGCGGGCTGATTTCGCGTTATTACATCGACCAGATTATGCAGAACAATTCCGAGGACGGTCGCCCGCGAATCGCGCATCTGGTGATGCTCGGCACGCCGAATCAGGGCAGCCCGTGCGCCGATATTATGGACAATGCCTTTGCGCTGGTCGGCAAACAGGTCGAAGCCGTGCGCCAGTTGCAGCAGGATTACGTCGAAGGTTTCAACAAAGTCATCACGCAGCGCAAAGGCGTGAAATTCTCCGCGCTCGCCGGAAATCCGGTGCCGACCGTCTGCAAGTGGTCGGGCGCGGGCGACGGCGTCGTGCAGGTGCCGTCGGCGCATTGGACAATCAAAGACACGGGCTTGTCCGACAGCCTGCACACCGATTTGACCGGCACGAAAGATTTCTCGAATTTCGTCAAACCGCACGTGGCAATCGGACCGAAAGGCGACCACAATCCCGAAATGCCCCAGATGCCTAATCGAACCGGACAGCAGCAGCAGCGGCAGAATCAATTCGGCGCGTATTTTATGAATGCCTCGTACCGGACGCCGATTTCAAACGAGGTTTCCAATGTCGGCGCGATTGATAAAGATTATTACAAACCCGATTTTGCGAAAGCGTTCAAGCTCGCGCCCAGGCAGTCAATCGAAATCGAAATTCCCGTCCAGACGGCGCAAAATTTCGGCATCACGTTTATGGCTGACGCCGGCGTATCAGCCACGCTTTTCAGCGACAAGGGCGAAATTCTCGGCAAAAATCTGACGAAAACGCCCGAAGCGAATTTGTGGTTTCGTTCGATTTTCGTCAACCGCAGCGTCGCAGCCGCAACGTGGAAATTGAAGCTCGAAAACACTTCCGACCGCGAGCACGAAACGATTGTCGCCACGTGGAAAGACGCCGCCAATTAGAGAAATAACGATTGGCAAACCGCCCGCAAAACTCGCTGAAATGTTTCTTACCAGATTCGTTTCGGCGAGTTTTCTTTTTTCCGGAAAAACTTTTTTTCGCCTGATACTTTTCGCCGCAATTCTCCGCCTTACCAGTCAGAACAAAACTTATATCTATTCATCAACAAAGGAATTTTTTATGTCATATCAAGTTGCAAACAATTCAATGAACGCTCAATCGAGTTTCGGGCTTTCGCCGAACGCGGCGGCGCTGGTCAGCTACATCTGGGTTCCGGTGACGAGCATTCTCGTTATCGCGACCGAAAAGCAGAATCGGCTGGTGCGTTTTCACGCCTGGCAATCGCTTTTCTTCGGTCTCGGCATTTTTGCCCTGACGATTGTTTTAAGCATCGTCATCGGCGTTCTGATGCTGGTGGCGGGCGCGATTTCGCCGTATCTGGGAATCATCATCTCGCTCGGCTCGCTGCTCGTTTGGATGGCGCTGGCGCTGGCGATTCTCGGCGCGTGGATTATGTGTCTGGTGAAAGCCTATAAAGGCGAAATGTACCGGCTGCCGGTGGTCGGCAAATACGCCGAAAATATGAGCGCGAAATAATCATTCGGCTTTTACCGGTTCCTGGTTCTGTTAATATGTCTGAGGCGTTTCCGCAAACCGCGGGAACGCCTCTTTTTTTAGAAGACCGGACGCCGCGCCGCGACGCGTTCCGGCGAGAATATTCAACGGTAAACTTCAACACCGAACCGTCTGCCGCCTGTCGCCTTCCGGCTTCTGTACGCCGACTTTTTCTGATACTTTTCCGGCTCGATTTCCGCTTTAACAAGTGACCGACAATTTTTACAGGAGAGCATCCCAATGAAAAACCAACTTAATATTTTACTCGTCTTAATTTTACTTTTAGGCATCAGCCTGGCGTGCAATCGCTCAGAAGCCAAACCCGGCAGCACGGATTTAAAAAATCAAACCGAAACCCGCGCGACGAAAACCGAAAACAGCGGCGGCGAAACGACGCGCCTCGACAGCTACAGCCTGCGCGGTCTGGAATTCGTCTACTACAAAATTCCGGCTGACCTGAGCCGCGAGCAGTTGATTGAAACGGCGCAGAAGCTGCACGAAGAAGAGCCGAAAGCGCAGTTGATTCTGGTTGACGACGATTCGCAGGTCGAAGATTACGTCAAATACGCGAAAGCCGTCAGCAGCGGCGATTACGACGCGGAATTTCCCAAGCAGTGGGCGGAAGACCATATCGTCGCCAACGTCCAGAAGCTTTTGAGCGGCAAATGGATGCTTTACGAAAGCTACGGCTACAAGGAAGTCGCCGAATTGAAATAATTTATAACCGAAGAAACGATTAAATAGAAAAGGAACTCGCGCTATGAAAAAAATAACTTATCTTTTCGCATTCATTTTTACGGTTTTGTCATTTGCCGCCGCGGCGCAAAGTGCGAGCGCGCAGTATAACTACAATTACAGCGGCAGCAGCAACATCTGGGTCAACAGCAATATGAACCTGCTTTTCCAGAAGCGCTGGGAGGCGGCGCGGATTCGCGCGGCGGGCAAAACTCAGCTCGCCGACGCGATGGAAGGCAGACGCTCTGGCGGCGGCAATCAAACGAGCGCGCCGGCGGAAAACATTCTGCGCCGCGCGCCTTTAACGGAAACTTCGTTTAAATCAAATCCGGCGCCGATGATGCCCGCCGTTTTCGGCGCGTCGCTGGTCGATGCCAAACCGGAAGACAATCAGACGCTCATCAAAGTTTCGCGCGAGCTGCTCAAAAATTACGAGGAAATGCTGGTTACTAATAAAGAAACGCGCCTGAAAAACAACGTGGCGGGCGCGGCGACTTTTGCGTTGGCGACGAGCCGCTCGATTCTTTACGACGGCAGAAGCGAGCTTTCGGAAAAACAGACCGAAGCCCTTTTGCAGGACGTCAACGCGCTGCTCGCATCAAGCGACGGCTTCAAAAAAATGGCGGACGCCGATAAACAAAAAATGTATGAAACGTTCGTCATCACCGGCGGTTTGGCGATGATGCTTTACCGCGAAGGCACCGAAAAAGGCGACGCCGAAATCGCCGCCAAAGGCAAGGATTTGGCGAAAACGATTTTGTCGCAGTTCTTTAGACGCTCGCTGAACGAAATCAATTTTACTGAAGACGGCGTGCAATTCGGCTTTTAATGTAAAGGCGCGCGGAGTTTTGCTGCGCGCCGCTTTTGAAAAAGAAAAGATGAAGTTTTCCCGGTACACATTTCTGATTGCCGCAATTTACGGTTTGCTGGCGCTCGCGCCGCAGTATTTTCTCGAAGCGAAAACGGGTCGGGATTTTCCGCCGGCGATAACGCATCCCGAATATTATTACGGTTTTACGGGCGTCGCGCTGGCGTGGCAAATCGCTTTTCTGATTATTTCCCGCGAGCCGGCGCGTTATCGTCCGATGATGATTCCGGCGATGTTTGAAAAATTCAGTTTCGGCATTGCCGCCATCGTTTTGTTTTGGCAAAACCGTTTGCCCGCGATGATGCTCGGCGCGGGAATTTTGGATTTAATTCTCGGCGCGCTTTTCGTCGCCGCCTTTCTTAAAACGAAAGAAAGACGCGAAGCGTAAAGCCGCGCCGGAAACAATTCGGAAGACGGGCGAATCCAGAGTCGCCCGCTTTTCCGACAAAGCGCGCCGCGCGTCCGGTTTTATCACGCTCAAACCCGAACGGACGGCGCTGGACGGAGTAAAGTATTTATTTGCAGAAGAACGGTTATCTCCGCAAAATATGCTTTACTTCGTCCTACGCAAAATGATTTTTCACCGCCGAGCTGAAAAGAAAATTGACAGGAATAACACAATACGCAGGAGAAAGAAAATCATCTTTCTTATCCTTAGTAAATCCTGTGTTGCTCCTGTCAATTTTTTTTCTTATCCGTGCGTCTTTGCGGTTCAATTATTTTTTAAACCGGACTCGCCTCGATTTAGTTTGAAGGTAAAACGCGCCGCCGGAATTCGCTGAACTGCGCGTTTTCGCGAACGTTATCGAAGAAAGGGCTGACGGCAATAAAATTTATCTCGTTGCGTTTTTCGGCTTCGGTGACGCGCAGCCATTTTAAGGTTTCGTTTGTATTACCGAGCAGAGCGTAAATGGTCGAGATATGATACGCCGACGTTTTTTGCAGCTTATCGGCGTCGGGCAGCGAAAAGGCTTCGGCAATCGCTTTTTCGGCTTCGGCTTTTTTTCCGCCCGCCGCGTAAGTTTCCGCCAGACTTAAGCGCAGATGAAATTCGTTGCTGCCCGCGTGATAGATTCTTTCCTGACCGAGCACACTCATCGCCTCGTCAAATTCGCCCTGCAGCTCGAGCGCGCGGCGCAAACCCATATAGGCATTGATAAATCCGGCATCGCGGCGCAGAATTTTGCGATATTGCTCGGCGGCAAGCCCGTATTGACGCGCGTAAAGCAGAATATTGCCGTGCGCGGCGACGGCGAAGAGCGACTGCGGGTCGAGGCGTTCGGCGATTTCGATTTGACGCAGAGCCTCGTCCGATTTTCCGCCCGCGCTTAAAACCAAAGCCAGCCAGTGGCGCGCCTGCGAGTAACTCGGATTCAGCTCGATGGCGCGGCGCAGATGTTTTTCCGCTTCGGCGAAACGCCGCTCGCCGTAAAATTCGACAAGTCCGAGCGTCGCGTTGGCGTCGGCTGACTGGTCGTCCAGACCCAAAGCTTTTTCGGCATTTTCTCGCGCCTTTCGATAACCGTCGGGCGGGGCGGGCGGATAAAGATTCATCAGCGCGTAGGCGTCCGCCAGACCGGCGTAAGCCTGCGCAAATTTCGGGTCGAGCGCGATTGCCTGTTCAAAGTTAACCAGCGCGATTTTGAAATTTTCGGTTTTGCGCTTCGCCAGATTGTAGCGCCCGGCGAGATAAAATTGATAGGCTTCCTCGTTGAGCGTGGTTTTCCGGTTGAGCGTCTCGCGCTCGTTCAGGCTCAATTCGAGACTCAGATTCTGCACGACGCGCTCGGCAATCAGATACTGCAATTGCGAAAGCTCGTTTTCGCGGAGGGAAAATTTTTCCGACCAGACGGCTTCGCCTTTTTCCGTGTTTTGCAAAGCGGCGGTGATCTGCAGCTGTTCGTTCACGCGTTCAAGCTGCGTGAACAAAACGTAATTGGCGGCTAATTCGCGCCCGATGTTGACCGCTTCTTCGGCGGAAGCGGCTTTTTTGCTGCTGGCATTCACGGGGCGTACGGACAATTGTTTGATTTGACCGAGCCGCGACGTGATGGCTTCGGCGATGCCGAGACTTAAATGCTCGTCCGTCTGATTCAGATTCACCAGATTAAACGGCAGAATCGCAATCGAATTGACGGCTTTCGGTCGGCGGTCAGCCGGAACTTCCGAGTCGTTAAGATCGGTTTGATAAATTTTATAATTCGTCTCGCGGTTGCTCTGAAAAACGAGTTTCGTATCCGAAAGCCAGACGGCTTCCAAATCGTTCGCCGGATTTATCGTCACGCGCTGGCGATTTTCGCCGTCCGTCGTCATCACCCACAAATCGTAACGCGGGCTGAGGCTTTCAAAGTTGGTCGAATAAACAAAGCGCTTGCCGTCAGGCGAAAAAACCGGCAAGGCTTCGTCCGCCTTGTCGGTGTTGCTCACGTTTGTCTGCTCCGAGCCGTCGGCGTTCATCATCCAGATGTCGAAAACGCTGCCGGTCATCGCCTTTGTGTAAGCGATTTTTTTGCTGTCGGGCGACCAGTTCGGGTCGGATTCAAACGCCGTGTTGTCGGTCAGTTGTTTCGGACTCGAGCCGTCGGCGTTCATCACCCAGATGTTCGCCTCGCGGCGATCGTTTAAACTCCGGTTGCTGCCGAAAGCGATTTTCGAACCGTCGGGCGAGAAAATCGGGCGCATATCCAACCCTGGAAAATTCGTCAGATTCTGCTGGTTCGAGCCGTCGGCGTCCATTATCCAGATGTCGCTTTCGACGCCGATTTGCGAATAGCTTTCAAAGACGATGCGCTTGCCGTCCGGCGACCAGTTGGCGCTGGTTTCCTCGGTTTTGTTATTCGTGACGCGGCGCAAGCTTGAGCCGTCGAAATCCATCACGTAAATCTCGCTGTTGCCCTCGCGGTTGCTGACGAACAAAACCTCGGATTTATCGGGCGAAAGCTTCGGATTTTTTTCGACCGCCGCTGTCGAGGTGAGCGGAATAACTTTGCCGGGAATAAAAGTCTGCGCTTCTCCGGCGGTCGGCGCAGACGGTGCGGAAAACGTCCAGGTGCCGTATTTATAATACGAAAATCCTAAAACGCCGCCGACAATCAAAAGCAAAACGGCGAGCGCGGCGGCAGCCGGTCGCCAGCCGAAACGGCGCGCATCTTTTCCGGCGACTTCGCGTTCCGGCATTTTGCTTTTCGGCGCTTCGCTTCTGAAAGTTTCGCCGAATCTTTTCGTCACCGCCGTTTTATGTATCGCGCCGTCGGTGTCGGTCGGCTCGACGCTTTTCTCGAATGTGAAATGCGCGACGATCGGGTTGACGTTTTTCAGCCTCGCCAGCGAATCGACCATTTCCTGAAACTCTTTTTCGCCGCGAATCGAGTCGAAGCGAGCGTCGGTTTCGAGCCAGAACATTCGATAATCTTTATCTTTTTC
>DASVRL010000388.1:0-13890 GCA_036388635.1 Pyrinomonadaceae bacterium | reverse complement strand
GGCGCCGCTTTTTTTATTTCAGCTAAAAAATTTTAATCAAGCCAGCGCCTTTTCGCAGCGCTCCAGCAATTCGTCTTCCTTGTTCGCCACCAGATAAGGCTTCACTTCCCGGAGCAAAGCGATTGCTTTATCGCGTTCTCCGATTTCCCCGTAAACCAGTGTAAGATAAGTTTTCAGTTCGCTGATGACGCCGGTGAAAAGACCCGTTTTTTCATACGGCTTTATTTTTTTCAACGCTCTCAGCAAATCAAATTCGGCTTTCTGCAAATTTCCGTCTTCCAGCTCGATAACGCCCTCGCAGAAGGAAACAAACGGCTGCACGATTGACGTTATCTCTGTTTCGGTCGCCGCTTCTAAAAATTCTCTCGCCTTTGCAGTGTTGCGAAAATATCTCGCCTGCGTTAAAGCGCAATCCAGATAAGCTTCCGTTCGTCCGGGATATTCTCTGACGGCGAGTTCGGCGTATTCCAGTTTTTTATCCGGTCTTCCGGCTTTTTCGTAAATCATCTGCATTTTGCCGTAATATAAAAACTTTGACACTTTCGGGTCATTTTCGTATTTCATCATGCGCCGCAGACCGCTTTCCAGATTTCCTTCCGCCGCGTCCGCGCAGGCGAGACGACCGTCCAAATCGTAAGCGGGAATCACGACCGGGTTGATTTTGTTATACCAGTTGATGATTTTTACGTAGCTTCGCACCTCGTCCCAGCGCGCCCAATCGCAAGCCTGAATAAGATTCCGGAAAAGAACGATTGGCAGATTGACAAAGACGAAAAAGAGAACGAAACCGGTAAAAGCCGATAAGCTCAACCAGAAAGATTTACCGTTGGAGATATCGCTGATGAGCCACAAAAGCAAAGGAACCCAGACGATAGCGCCAATCGCCAGCGTCGCTAAGAGCACGAAAAAAAGACTCCGCCCGGCGAGCGTTTTTTCCACTGCCGGGCTGACTTTATTTAAAGCGTTTTTCGTTTCGTCGGACGCCAGCAGAATTTCATCGCGAATTTCGCTGGAATGAAAAGTTATTTCCGAATAGCCTCTGATCTCCAGACGGTATTTTGCCTGAGCGATATTTTCGGCTTCGATTCTTTCGGTGACATTTCGCCCGTCCGGATTCGCAGCCGTGTAAAGAAAAGTATAAGTTGTCATTGAGATTTTCCTTCGCGAAAAGAAGATAGAAGAGACCGGTAGTAAAACATCTCTAATATTAAAAAATCTCTATTACGACAATTTTTCCAAACTTTTAATTATAGCCTTCGATATCGGTAAAATCTTCGTAAATCATTCCGCGCCGGTCGCGTTTGGCTTTCGTCGTCGCTTCAAAACCGCCTTCCTCGTTGCGCGAAATTTTGTTTTGCGCGTAAAGCCCTTCCAGAACGAATTCGCACGCCGAAACGAGCTTTGCCTTTTCACCCGCGCCGAATTCGAGCGGCACGAGCGTCGATTCAATCAACTCGGGAACGCTTTCCAACAAATACACGCATTCTTCCGCCGAAGCCGTCTCGCTCAATAAAAGCTTGTTGCCTTCGTCAAACCATTGCACGGTCGGCGCAAAGTCGATGCCGAGGAAAAAGCCTTCAAAAATCACGCCGCAGGCGCGCTTGATTAAATCTTTCGCCAGACGCGTCGCGCCGATTTGCTCGCCTTCGTATTCGAGTTCCATTTTTCCGGTCATCGCCGGAAGCGCGGCGTAAATATCGGAGATGCGCGGCACGATTTCCGTTTCGTCGGTTATCAAAGCGCGGCGTTCGGCATTCGAAACCGCCGCTTCCAGAACCGTAATCGGAAAACGCTGCGAAACGCCGGAACGCTTGTCGATGCGCTGGTCGTCGCGCGCTTCAAAGGCGATTTGCTCAATCGTTTCCGCGATAAAATCGGGAATTTCGACCGTAAAGCCTTCAAAATCCTCGCGTTTGACCCACGCTTCCTGTTTGGTAATCGAAGTTCCAAGTCCGATGTCTTTCGGGTAATGCGTCTGGATTTCCGCGCCGATGCGGTCTTTCAAAGGCGTGATGATTTTTCCGCGCGCCGTGTAATCTTCCGGGTTTGCCGAGAAAACGAGCATCACGTCCAAAGGCAGGCGCACCGGATAACCTTTTATCTGCACGTCGCCTTCCTGCATAATGTTGAAAAGCCCGACCTGGATTTTTCCCGCCAGATCCGGCAGCTCGTTGATCGCAAAAATTCCGCGATTCGCGCGCGGCAGCAAGCCGAAATGAATCGTCAGCTCGTCTGACAAAAGATGCCCGCCTTTCGCCGCTTTTATCGGGTCGATGTCGCCGATAATGTCGGCGATCGTCACGTCGGGCGTGGCGAGCTTTTCGACAAAACGATTTTCACGTTTGACCCAGTCGATTTTCGTTTCGTCGCCGTGAATGTCTATTTGCTGTTTTCCGTAAGCGCTCAAAGGCTGAAACGGATTATCGTTGATTTCCGAACCGGCGATAATCGGAATTTCCTCGTCCAACAGTTCGGTCAACTGCCTGATAATGCGGCTTTTCGCCTGCCCGCGTAAGCCTAAAAGAATGAGATTGTGGCGCGCCAGGATGGCGTTCGTGATTTGCGGCACGACCGTTTCCTCATAGCCCAGAATGCCCTGAAAAAGCCTTTCGCCCGCGCGAATTTTTTTAATCAAATTCGCCCGCATTTCGTCCTTGACCGAACGCGCGGCGTAAGCGCCCGCTTTTAATTCACCCAATGTTCGTGCTTTATTCATATCAATTATTTTACCCTGAGAGATACAAAGGCACAGAGGAAAACAGATAAAACTTTTACCTTTTACTTTTGCCTTTCGCTTTATTTTAGCTTTTCACCAATCAAATAAACAACCGCTTCTTCGCTTATCACGCGCGCCGTATGATATGTGTGCGCCGGCATAAAATCGCGGTCGCCCGCTGCGAGAACAAAAGTTCCGACCGCTTCAATCATCAGCTCCAGCTTTCCGCTGACAATCCAGTGCGATTGTTCTTCGCCGTGTTTGTGTAAGCCGTAAATAGCCTGCGGCTGGTCGCACCACTGAAAGACGGCGTAGCCTTCCGATTCCAGAACGCGGCGCAGCATTGCCGGATTCGGCGCGAAAGGCTGACGCCAGCGTTCGATTCGATAATGTGCTTTCATAATTTTAAATTTCCGCGACTGCCTTGGTTTGTTTCGTTTCCACTCTATATTACAATTTTTTTATGATTCAAACAGCGTCGGAAGCACTGCGAAAATTTCAGGATTCGGTCGGCATCAAATTTCAGCTTTACAACAGCTTGTTTCTTTCGCTGCCTTTCTACGGCGTCGATAAAACGGGCATTTTGCTTTCGCTTTTCAGCAGCGAGTGCGAAGAAGGTTTCGCAACCGGCAAAAGTCCGACCGAGATTATCGAGAACTTTTTTAAAAATCACGCCGCGCCCGAAAAAATCGAATTGCTTTTCCGCTTTGTCCAATACGCCGAGCGTCAGGTCGTTTTGTTTGACGCGCTCGAAGACGCCGCTTTTCGCGAAATAAACGACACGCAGGGCGCCGGAACTTTGCAGCATCTCGAAGCGGCAGTACTGCAAAACGACAAAAGCGAAGAGTTCGTCAAAAGGCTGCAAAATTTCAGCGTCCGGCTGGTTTTGACGGCGCACCCGACGCAGTTTTATCCCGGCTCGGTCTTGGGAATCATCAATGATTTGACGCACGCCATCAAGGAAAACGACGTCGCCGACATCAATACTTTTCTTCAGCAATTGGGGCGCACGCCGTTTTTCAAAAAGCAAAAGCCGACGCCCTTTGACGAAGCGACGAGCCTCATCTGGTATCTCGAAAACGTCTTTTACGAAGCCGTCGGAAACATCGTTTCGGATTTAAAAAACTCGTTTCCGGCACGAGGCGTCGAAACCGGAGAACTGATAAAAATGGGTTTCTGGTCGGGCGGCGACCGCGACGGAAATCCGTTTGTGACGACGCAGACGACGCTGAAAACCGCCGCTGCCCTGCGCCGCGCGATTCTGCAATGTTATTACCGCGACATTCGTAAACTAAAGCGTCGATTGACCTTTTCCGGCGTCGAAAGCGTTTTGGCGGAACTCGAAACAAAGCTTTACGACGAAACAATTTCGGCGAAAGAAACCACCAATTTAAACAAACAGGAAATTCTGGATTATCTGCAAAATATCCGCGAGACTTTAATCAGCCGGCACAACGGCTTGTTCGTGCATCTGGTCGATAACCTGATCGATAAGGTCGGAATTTTCGGGCTTTATTTCGCTTCGCTCGACGTGCGCCAGGAAGCCGGCGTCCACGGAAAAATTCTGGAAGACGCCGCCGGAAAAGGATTTCTCGCGGAAAATTACGCTTCGCTTTCCGAGGCGGAAAAAATCGAAGCGCTGCTGAACGTCGAACAAGCCGCCAATGCCGAGGTTTTCGACGACGAATTAGCGAAAGATACTTTGCAGAACATTGCCGCCATCCGGCAAATCCAGCGGCAAAACGGCGCGAAAGGCTGCGAAAGATACATTATCAGCCAGTGCGGAAGCGCTCTGAATATTATCGAAGTTTACGGTCTGTTTTTGCTGGGCGGCTGGCGCGCGCGCTCTTTGAGCGTCGATATCGTGCCGCTTTTTGAAACGATTGCCGATTTGAAAAACGCTTCCCGCGTGATGCGCGAGCTTTACGAAATTCCCGCTTATCGCGAACATCTGGCGCGCCGCAACGACACGCAGACGATTATGCTCGGCTTCAGCGACGGCACGAAAGACGGCGGCTATCTGATGGCAAACTGGAGCATTTACAAGGCGAAAGACGAATTGACAAAACTTTCGCGCGAAAACGGAATCAACGTCGTTTTCTTTGACGGTCGCGGCGGACCGCCGGCGCGCGGCGGCGGAAAAACGCATAAATTTTATTCTTCGATGGGCGAAAACGTCTCGAATCCAGCCATCGAGCTGACGATTCAGGGTCAAACCGTCAGCTCGAATTTCGGCACGATTGACGCGGCGCAGTACAACATCGAGCAGCTGCTTCACGCCGGAATTTACAATCATCTTTTCTCGGCAAAAGAAAATACGTTTTCGCCGGCTGAGGAAACTTTGATGCAGCGCCTGGCGACTGAGAGCTTTCGCGCGTATGAAGATTTGAAAAATCGTCCGGCGTTTCTCGATTATCTCTCGCACGTCAGCCCGCTTAGGTTTTACGTGGAAACCAATATCGGCAGCCGACCGGCAAAACGCGGCGCGGCGGGCGGCAAATTAAGCTTGAAGGATTTGCGGGCGATTCCGTTTGTCGGCGCGTGGAGCCAGCTCAAGCAAAACGTTCCCGGCTTTTACGGCGTCGGCGCGGCGCTGCAAAAATTCGACGAAACCGGAAATTTGAATGAAATCAAAACGATGTACCGGCAAAACGGCTTCTTCAAAGCCTTGATTGATAATTGCGAGATGGCGATGCAGAAATCTTTTTTTCCGCTCACCGAGTTTCTCGCCAATCATCCGGTTTACGGCGACGTGCAGCGCAATATTTACAATGAATTCGAGCTTTGCCGGAAATATCTGGCGGCGATTTCGGGCAAAGATTCGCTGATGTCCGATTATCCGGTCGAGCAGCAATCGGTCGCCACGCGCGAGCGAATCGTTTTGCCGCTGACGACGATTCAGCAATACGCTCTCACGCAAATCCGCGAAATGGAAGAAACCGAAACAGCAAGCGGCGAGCAGAAAAACACGTTTGAAAAACTGGCGATGCGCTGCTCTTTCGGCATCATCAACGCGGGCAGAAATTCGGCGTAAATTGAAAAAAGATTTTTAATTTCGGGATTCGCGCAGCATTCGTTTGAGCATCGAAATCTGACCTTTATGATTCGCTTCGTGGTCGATCAAATGATGCAAAACCCAGCGCAGACTGACTTCGACCTGCTCGCCGCTGCTTCGCTCGTAACCGAATAATCTTTCAAGGTCATCGTCAGCAAATTTCGCCAGAATCGCGCGCGACATTTCGCTGATTTTGTCGATTTTCTCGATGCAGTCATGCGCGCTGTAATCCTTTTCGGCAAAATCCGTTTCGGTCGTATCACACCAGTGAACGAATCTTTTTTCCTCGTCGTTCAACTCTTTTCCGGCAATAATCGCATGAATCCAGCCCGCTTCCGATTCGCCGAGATGCAAAATCAAAGCGCCGATTTGATGCGCTTGGGGCATCAGCCTTTGCGACAATTCTTCGTTTGATAAATCTGCCGCAATCTCGCGCAGTTCAGCGCGAGTTTTTTCCCACTCGCTCAAATAAAACCCGATTTCGCGCGAAAAACCCGCGACAGGTTCTAAAACTCTTTTGACAGTTTCCATAATTTTATTTTGCCACAGAAAATAATAAGCCACGAACAAGCGAATAACCTCGTTTGAAATCAAATTCCAAAACATCAGACAAAATATCACTAGCTTCACAAACGAAAGAATTGGGTATAAGATTAAGCGTAATTCACCCTGCCCTTCAAAATTCAAGTCCCACCGGAGAAAAAATTTATGAACAGGAGTTTTCTGACCGTCGCGATAATCGGCTGTTTGCTGCTGCAAATGGCTTTGCCGGTTGCTGCCCAGATGAGCAACGTTCGGTATGTCATCGAAGACCTCGGCGTGCTGAGTGCGGATCCGAGCAGCTACAGTCTCGCCACAGGAATCAACTCAGTCGGACAAGTAACCGGCTTCGCCAGCGGCGAATTTGGAGAATATAGACTGTTTCGATGGACGAACGGCACAATGGAAAATCTGGGCATCATCAGCGGCGCTCCGGATAACCGTACCGGAGCGACCGAAATCAACGATTTCGGCTGGATCACGGGCACGCTCAAAACTCCGACCGAGAACATTCACGCCTTTCTGTATAAAAATTCGACGCTGATTGACCTCGGCGGCGGAGGCGCGGAATTTCCCGGCGGCGAGAATATCACGAGAGGCAGAGGCATTAATAATTTCGGCGAGGTCGTCGGTTATTATGGCGAGAATAATCCGCAAGCTTTTTATTACGACGGCACGACGATGCGCAACCTCAATACAATGATTCCGGCGGGCAGCGGCTGGATTCTGAAATTCGCTAATGACATCAACGACAAACGCCAGATAGTCGGCGGCGGCTCGAATTCAACCAGCCAGGGCGGGACGCGCGCTTATCGCTACACCATCGGCGCGGGCAGCGTCTTGACCATCTTTGGCGGTAACTCTTTCTCGGAGGCGTATTCAATCAGCAATTTGGGCAGGTCAGTAGGCAACTCAGCAAACCTCCCGATTGCGAACGGCTTCGAACACGCCGACGAATTCGGAACCTTACAATTGGGCGCGCCTGCACCATGCGGCGGCAATACTAGAACCAAAGACGTTAACGCGCGCGGCGCGGTCGTCGGTTCGTTCTTCCCTTTAACGAGTCAAGACGGCTGCCCGCCGGCTTTTAGTAACTTACCTGTTTTATGGACGCAATTCGGCGTTGCTTTTCAATTAAACAACCTCATCGACCCGTCGCTCGGCTGGTCGCTGAACGAAGCGAATTCGATCAACGACCGGGGACAAATCGTCGGCACCGGAACGCGCGTCATAAACGGTTTCATACGCACCCGCGCCTATCGACTGACGCCGATTCGCCCGGAAAATAATCAGGTTGCGGATTTTGACGGCGACGGAAAATCCGATATTTCCGTTTTTCGCCCGGCTGATGGCGACTGGCATCTGCTGCGTTCCGCGACGCAGGACTGGGTGCCGGTGCATTTCGGCGCGGCGGGCGATAAACTCGCGCCCGGCGATTACGACGGCGATGGGCGCACCGACCTGACGGTTTATCGCGGCGGTCAATGGTATATCCTGGAAAGCGGCAGCGGCAACTTCCGCGCAGTGTCGTTCGGGCTGGCGGACGACGTGCCGACGCCCGCAGATTTTGACGCTGACGGGCGTACGGACTTTGCCGTTTATCGCCCGTCAAACGGCTACTGGTATTACATTCTCAGTTCCGACAATCTGTTTCGTGCCGTCCAGTTCGGCGCTAACGGCGATAAACCGGTGGTCGGCGATTACGACGCCGACGGACGCGCCGATTTCGCCGTTTATCGTCCCTCAAACGGCACCTGGTATGTTTTTCGAAGCACGCTCGGATTTACGGGGGCGCAGTTCGGCATCTCAACGGACCGTCCCGTTCAGGGCGATTATGACAGTGACGGGCGGACGGATTTCGCGGTTTTCCGCCCATCAGATGGAACGTGGTATCTGCTGCGCAGTCAGAGCGGGTTTGCCGCAACGCAGTTCGGAATTTCAACCGATGAGCCGGTGCCCGGCGATTATGACGGCGACGGCAAATTTGACTTAGGGGTTTATCGCAACGGATTGTGGTATCTGCGCCACAGCCGAAATGGTTTTGACACGGCACAGCAATTCGGACAGGCGGGCGATAAACCGATTCCGACGGCTTACACCGGAGCGGGAAATTAAACGCAAATTTAGAAATGCGTTTCCAAACAGAAAAAAGGCAGCTTCCAATTTTAATTTTCGACTGGAAGCCGCCTTTTTGTCGTTTGCGTTTTCAGTTTAGAGCAACGCTGACTGCACCGTTCGCGTAGATTTGATTCACTCTAAAAAACGTATTTGTTCGCCTGAATCAGCGTGTCGGCGATGCGCTGGCGCGCCGCAATCGTGTTCACGGGCGAATTGTTTTTCGTAAAGCGTTTCAGCGCGACCAGCATCGTTCGCAGCTCGTCGCCTTCGCTCATCGCCGCCAAAGTGTTTTTCGCTTTCGCTTCGACGCGTTGAATCGCGTCGTTGCAGAAAACCTGCGCCATATCGATCTGGCGGTCGGCGCTGCCTTTTTCGGCGAGTTTTTTCGCGCGCAAAATCGCGGTTTCCATCTGGTAAGCGTCGATGATGATGTCGGCTGCGTTCAATAAAATTTCCTGCTGATTTTGCAGCTCCAGCATATATTTCTGCGCCGCCGTGCCGAGAATCATCAGCGCGACTTTTTTGGCGTTTGCGGCAAGTTTCATTTCCATCGCCAGCAGGCTATCGTCATCGTCAAACGACATTTGCGGGTTAAAAATCTCTTCCTGCAGAGCCTTCGCCGCCTGCAATAAACCGAGCTGACCTTTCATCGCGCGCTTCATCAATTGCCCGGGAATCAGCATTCGATTGATTTCGTTCGTGCCTTCGAAAATGCGGTTGATGCGCGAATCGCGATACGCCTTTTCCGCCGGATAATCCGCCGAATAACCGTAACCGCCGTAGATTTGCACCATTTCATCGACGACGTAATCGAGCGCTTCCGAGCAGGCGACTTTGTTAATCGAAGATTCGACGGCGTATTCTTCAATCGAGCGCAGTTTCTTTTCCTTATCGCCGCCGTCTTCGCCGATGAGCGCGTCAATCATTCCGACCGTTCGATACGTGATTGATTCGGCAACCCACGTTCTGATAGCCATCTCCGCCAGTTTGTGTTTGATGGCGCCGAAGCTGGAAATCGGTTTATTGAACTGATGCCGCTCGTTCGCGTAACGAATCGCTTCAAACAAAGCTAATTTCGCGCCGCCCGTGACGCTGGCGCCGAGTTTGAAACGACCGACGTTTAAAATATTGAAAGCGATTTTCGCGCCGTCGCCGACTTTTCCGATAAGGTTTCCGGCGGGAATGCGCGCGTCCGACAAAATCAAAGGCGTGGTCGAAGAAGATTTGATGCCCATTTTGTGTTCTTCATTTCCCGGACGGCAGTTTTCGCTTCTTTCCACCACGAAAGCCGAAAACTTTTCCTTTTCGCCGTCAACCTTGGCGAAAACGATGTAAACGTCGGCGAAACCGCCGTTGGAAATCCACATTTTTTCGCCGTTCAGGGTGTATTCGGTGCCGTCTTCGGAAAGTCTCGCATTGCATTTCGCGCCCAGAGCGTCCGAACCCGAACCGGCTTCCGACAGGCAATAAGCCGTGACGACCTCGCCGGAAATGATGCGCGGAATCCACGTTTCCTTCAATTCGTCCGAGCCGAAATAAAGAATCGGCAAAAGCCCGATGGAAGTCTGCGCGCCGAAAGTCGTGCCGAAGCCGCCGGCGCGTCCCATCATTTCAGCAATTACCACGCCGGAAGTCTGGTCGAGCGCCAGCCCGCCGTATTCTTCGGGAATCGTCGCGCCGAGCAAGCCCAATTCGCCGCCTTTGGCGACCAAATCGCGCGCCATCTGCCAGTTGTGCTTCTCCATTTCCGGAATGTTCGGGCGAACTTCCGTATCGACGAATTCGCGCGTCGTCTCGCCGATCATCCGTTGCTCTTCGGTCAAATCTTCGGGCGTGAAAACCTCGCTCGCGCTTCTTTCCTCAATCAAAAACGAGCCGCCGGTCACTTCTTTTTTCTGTGCTGTTGCATCCATAAATTTTCTCCTGATTACCTGTATAAATTATCGCTCTTTATATCCAGCGCGTGATTAAATCTCGCCCGGTAGTTTTCGTAAGCGATGCTCGCCGAAAGCTCGACGATTTGCTCATCGCTGAAATGTTTTTTCAATCTTTGAAAAAGTTCGTCGGACACGCGCACGGGCGTTTTCGACATTTCTTCGGCGTATTCAATCGCCGTGCGCTCGCGCTCGCCTAAAATTTTGCTGTGCTGCCAGTTCGGAACTTCGCGCAATTCTTCGTCCGTCACAACGTCTTTTTGCCTGCCGACCGCAGAGCCGATGTCCATTCAGAAAGGACATTCGACGATTTGCGCGGCGCGAAGCTGCGCCAGAACGTGAATCCGCGCTTCGACCTTGCCGGATTTTTCAATCGCCAGTCCCAGAAGATTGCCTAACCACGCAATCGAAGGACGATGCGCCTGAACTTTCAAAGGCTCGACCACTTTGCCGACCATTTTTCGCGAAGCCAGATAAAGCAATTTCATCGAAAACGGCGCTTTATCCATGCCCTTAATTCGTCGTTTTTCGCTCATAGATTTTTTCACCACAGAGACGCACGGACACGGAGAAAAGAAAAAGTAAATCCTTGTCTATTTGCGTCTATCTGTGGTTTCATTTTTAAAAATCACTGTCTCTCGATGTCTCTGTGGTAAATTTTCTTACGAAATTCTTTCCAGAATTCCCGCCGCTCCCATTCCGCCGCCGACGCACATCGTCACCATTCCGTAACGCGCGCCGCGCCGTTCCATTTCGCGTAAGATAGTCGCCGTCAGCTTCGCGCCGGTGCAGCCCAGAGGATGCCCGAGCGCGACCGCGCCGCCATTGACGTTGATTTTTTCGGGATTCATTTCCAGCGCTTTAATAACCGCCAGAGATTGCGCGGCAAAGGCTTCGTTCAGTTCGATGACTTCGATGTCGTCGAGCGTCAAGCCCGCCATTTTCAAAACTTTCGGAATCGCGTAAACCGGACCGATGCCCATTTCTTCGGGCAGGCAGCCGGACGTTGCATAAGCGACAAATCTGGCAAGCGGTTTCGCGCCTAATTCTGCGGCTTTTTCCGCCGACATAATGACGACCGCCGCCGCGCCGTCCGACATTTGCGAGGCGTTGCCCGCTGTCACCGTGCCTTTCGCGTGAAACGCCGGTTTTAATTTCGCCAAGCCTTCCATCGTCGCGTCGAAACGCACGCCTTCATCCGTATCGAAAGAGATTTCGCGGCGCAGAACGCGACCTTTTTCGCCGGTTTCGTCGAGGCGCACGGTTAAAGGTACGATTTCGTCCTTGAACTTTCCGGCTTTGATTGCCGCCGCCGCTTTCTGGTGCGATTTCAGCGAAAATTCGTCAGCTTCTTCGCGCGAGATTTCGTATTTCTGCGCCAGAGCTTCGGCGGTCAAGCCCATATTCAGATAATAATCGGGATACGTGTCCACCAGAACCGGATTCGGGCGCACGCTGTGCCCGCCCATCGGAATCATCGACATCGTTTCCAAACCGCCCGCGACGATGATTTCAGCGCCGCCGGTTTTGATTCTGTCCGCCGCAATCGCAATCGTCTGCAAACCCGACGAGCAATAACGATTGACCGTCATCGCGCTGACTTCGACCGGCAGACCGGCGCGAATCGCGGCAATGCGCGCGACGTTTTGTCCCTGCTCGGCTTCGGGAAACGCGCAGCCCATAATCACGTCGTCAATTTGCGCCGCGTCGAGGTTCGGCACTTGACTGACCGCTTCTTTGATGGCGACCGCGCCCATTTCGTCCGGTCGAGTGTTTTTCAAAGTTCCTTTCGGCGCTTTTCCGACAGCCGTGCGCACGGCTGAGACGATAACTGCTTCTTTCATTTTATTTACTCCCAAAATTTCTTTCCTTTTTTCTTTCGCTAATTCGATTCTCTTCCCGCCGCTTTTTCTGGGTTTCTATTGTTTCTCTCACTCTTTCGTAACTTGGATTTTTCCCGCCGCAGATAAATTTTTCGATGAGCACTTTATGACCTTCTCTGACAAATTTATAATTATTTTCGGCTAAGAGTTTTACAATTTTCCATTTTTCTAATGCCCGACGAGGCGGCGGCTCGAAATAAACTCCCATATCAGTCATTGGATTCGCGCAATCTGGACATCTCTGCGCCGATTCGGACGGCTTTTTGTGAAAACTTTTCCGGCAATCGAAACAAACCCAATGCGTATACAGACTCATAAACTTTCCTGCGCGGCAAATCAATTTTTAACGACTGAATTCTGCTTGAAAACCTTGCCGTTTTTCATCACGAAACTGACGTTTTTGAGCGTCTCGATTTTCTCCGCCGGATTGTCATTCACAGCAATAATGTCGGCTCGCATTCCGGTTTTCAAATAGCCGCGAGTTTTTTCAACGCCCAATAATCTCGCGGCGTTCACGGTCAAAGCCTGTAAAATCACGCGCGGCGGAATTCCGGCGGCGACCCAATTATCAATCGTTTCGATCGAGAGTCTTCCGCGCGGATAATCTTTCGTCGTAAAAATCACGTCGGGACCGAAAACCAGCGTCACGCCTTTCGCGTAAGCGCGTTTCACCGGGTCGGCAAACCAGCGCGCGTCCGATTCTTTATTGCCGCCCGCCGGTTCGCCGCGTTCTCGCGCGTCGGCTTCCGTAAACGGCGTCGGCACGAGCGCGACGTTGTTGCGTTTGGCGATTGCCAGCGTCGCGTCGTCTATCTCGACGCCGTGTTCGATGGAAGCGACTCCGGCTTCCGCGGCGTTGCGCGCTCCTTGCTGCGTCCAGCAGTGCGCGGCGACCTTCATACCGGCGAGCCGCGCTTCTTCAATCACGAATTTGATGTCGTCGACCGAATAAATATATCGCTGGTCGTCGACGACGAGCTTGATAACGCGCGCGCCGTAATGAATATTTTCGCGGACGGCTTTTTTCAGCTCGTCGCGCGTGTCGGCGTAGAAATATTCGGGATTGCCCAGATTCGGCTTGTCCGGCTGCATCTGAAACTGCCCGCCGTAGGGCGCGATAATGCGCCCGGCGTTGATAATGGTCGGACCCGGAACGGTTTCCTGGTCGATGGCGCGCCGCAAATCCGTGTCGGCGTAATTTCCCGCGTTGCCGACGTCGCGCACGGTCGTGAAACCGTATTCGAGCATCGAGCGCGCGTTCGCCACGCCCTGAATCGCGCGCGTTCCGTTTGAATCGAGCAGCGTCGTGATGTAATAACTGCCCGCGTCGCGCCCGTGCCGCATATTCATACAAAGATGTGTGTGCGCGTCAAACAAGCCGGGCAAAACCACCTGTTTCGACAAATCAACCACGGTCGCGCCCGCCGGAATCGGCAATCCCGCGCCGATGGCTTTGATGTTTTGTCCTTCGACCAGAATTATCTGATTGCTCAGAATCGTTCCGGTTTCCGGGTCAACGATTCTGCCCGCGCGGAGCGCCGTCACCTGCGCGCCCGCCGCCAGAGCAAAACACGGCAAAAGCAAACCAGAGACAATTATTTTTCGCAACAAGCTGACAGTTTTCATATATTTTTTAGCGGCAAA
>DASVRL010000387.1:0-18947 GCA_036388635.1 Pyrinomonadaceae bacterium | reverse complement strand
GCCCTTGGCGTTTTCCAGCCCGTAATACAGGCTCGCCAAAACCTCGTTATAGCTCGGCGTGAACACGATAAATCGCGGGTCCGGCGTCAGCGTGAAAGGTAAATCCTCTAATCCGTAAAATTCTTTGTACATTTTTCGCCTTTGCGTGAGCTTGTCCGGTTCGCTTTCTTCACGTTCGATATTGAATCAAAAACGGATTTTCAATCGAGCCTCGGCGCAATTCAAATTATCTTGTTGAAGGATGAAAATAAAGGCGCTTTAATTTGCGGAGCGTTCAGGCTATTTAACGGCTTCATAAAGGTTGATGCGTTTCTGAACGTCGCCCATAATTGAATCGGATTTTAAGACGATAAAATTCGTCGTGTCGGACGCTTTGAAAGCCGGGTAACGAGAGAGAATCAGAGCGGCTTTTCCGGCGACGAGCGGCGCTGCCATCGAAGTTCCGCTCCACGCTGCAAAAAGATTGCCCGGCACGGTCGAGACGACCCTCACTCCCGGCGCGCCGACCTGAACCCAATTTCCGTAAGTCGAAAAAGCGGCGCGGCGATCGGATTGATTGGTTGCCGCCACTGCGAGCAAACCCGATACGTTTTGCGTCGCCGCTGGATATTCGGGAACAACAATGCCGCTGTTGCCTGCGGCGGCGATAACCACAACGCCGCGCCTGTCCTTAGCAAAACACGGATTATCCTCCTCGCAAGTAATACCGGAAATAGTTTCTGTCAAAAGATTGCTCTGCCGGGGCATAGCAAGACTCATATTAACTACGCGCACGCTATCGCCGGTTGCCGGATTACCGTCCGGATCAACCGTCGCCGCATAACGCAAAGCCAGCGCCAAATTCCAGACATTGCCGATACCGTTTTCATTCACGACGCGGAGGGGTAAAATTTTTGCCTGCGGCGCGACTGCCGCGACCAGACCGGCGACGTGCGTGCCGTGTCCGTAACCGGGATTGACTCCACGAATTCCGGCTTCACTCGGGTCACTGTCAAAATCCACAAAATCGAAACCATTGACCAGCTGCGGAGCCAGGACGAAGTGATTGCGGTCGACTCCCGTATCAAGAACGGCGACGGTTACGCCCGCGCCGGATGTAACCCGCTGCGCTTCCTCCAATTTTATCTTTTGGCGAAACCACAAACCGTTTCCGCCGATGCCTGAGCCGACGGTCCAGGATTGCCCCACTGTCCAGGATTGCCCGACCGTCCAGGATTGCCCTGCAATCCAAAACTCTTCGTTATTTTCGGGCGATTGCACCAGGTAATTCGGCTCGGCGTAAAGAATGCGGTCGCCCGTGTCGGTCGAAAGCCGCGAACTCATTTCGGTCGGCGCAGTCCTGTCAAGAATCTTCAGGCGAAAAATCTGTTGCGAAGGAAATTGGTCGAGCGGTTGCTCCGACAAATTATACTGCGCGGTAATAGCCTGTAATTGGTTAGTATCTTTCACTTTAATGAGGATTTCACCGGGCACGTAACCGCCGCTGACCTGAGCGGAAGCGAAAGCCGGTAAAACTAAAACGAACGCTAAAAATAAAAAGCGGGTTAAGAGACAATTCAAGAAAATATTTGTTTGGCGCATACTTTCCCCTCACAAAAACAAACTTTTGCAGCAAAAAGAGACTTTAGTAGGAAGAGTTTCGTGAACAGACGTTAGCAGACATACAGAGGGTGATAACATCAAAAAAATACAATCGATACAAAAAAAAATCAAAAAAAAACATCGAACGATTAATTTCTCATCTTCCGATAAGAAAAAACGGCGACCAGAAAAACGGGTGCGGATGTTTTTTCAGAATTTCGCATTGCGCCTTGTGCAAAGCCGCAGCGGGCGATTTGCCGCGGCGAATCGCCTCGTAAAAATGCCGCATCAATTGAACGGTCGTCGCGTCGTGGACATTCCATAAACTCAAAACGAGCGAGCTGGCTCCGGCGGAGAAAAATCCGCGCGCCAAACCCAAAAGCTCGTCGCCCGGCGCGACGTGATTCACGCCCGTGTCGCAGGCGCTCAAAACGACTAAATCGGCGTTTAACTTCAGATTTTCGATTTCGCGCACGGTCAGCCAGCCGTCGGCTAGTTTGAGCGAAGAAAAAAGCGGATTTTGCGCCCTGAATTTTCCGTGACAGGCGAGATGCAGAGCGTCCGCGCCGGCGGCAAAGTTTTTTATTTCGCTCGCTTTTGCGCGTTCGTCGAGCAAAATCGTCGAATTCGTAAAAAACGCGGCGATAGTTTCGATTTCTTCATTGACCAGCGGAATCTGCTCGTCCGCAAAACCGGCGAGCAGAAATTTTTCGAGCGCGCGCGCGGGCTTTCGCAGACAGTTTTGTAAAATTGACGCGCTCGGCGCGTAAATCGTTTCGCGGTCTTCGATGACGTAGCTTAAACCGTCGTAAAGCGCGTGAAACGGAACGTAATGCAAAGCCCGGTGCGGCACAATTGCCAGGCGGCGCAAGCCTATCGCCGATTCCAACGGGCGCAGCAATAAATCGTAAAATTCCTGTAAAACCCGCCGCGTTCGCAGAGTCAGCTCGTAAAAATGCGGCGCGACCAGTTGTGAATTACTGCGCAGAGCGTCAAGTTGAAAATTAAGCCGCGCCAAGAGCGCGGTCACGTCGTCAGCCCGGCACAGCGGCGAAAAAACGCGCACCGACGCATCCGAAACGACGAACGCCGAAAAAACTCCGTCGATTTCGACAAATTCGACCAGAACGGTTTCGCCGCCGAGATTTTTTTGCAGCTCGGCGAGATTGAACGCTTGATTTCCCGCTTCAAACTTTTGCGGCTCGCGCAAATTTATCTGGCGCGTGAGCTCGCCGATAGTATTTTCGCGCTCGCGGGCGGCTTCCTGTAATTTTTGCACCGCTGCCAGATTGCGGTTCGCGTTTTCGCGCGTCGGCTGATTGATTTGGTTGTAAAGCCAGTTTAATTCTTCGCGCAAATCGCTGATTTTTCGGCGCAAATCCAGATTATTGCCGTTCGCGGCGGCGGCGTCATTTCCGTTGTGCTGCATCATTTCGAGCAGCGTCCGCGAACGCGATTTTTCGATAATTTCAAAAGCCTCGCCGACGCGCTTTTCGTCGTTCAGACAGATTTTCACGAGTTCGTGATACGGCGTCAGTTTATCGCCGAAAAAAGCGGTGCGAAAATCCTCGGACGGCAGCGGCGCGCGCAGATTTTCGATCAGCGAAACGGCTCTTTTAAAATAATTTTCAGCCGTTTTTAAATCAACAGCGTTTTTTGCCAGCAGCCCGAGCGAGGTCAGACAGCGCACGACGAGCAGAGGAATTTGGTTTGTTTCCGCGTATCGCAGGGTTTCCTCCAGAAGTTTTTGCGCATCCGACAGATTGCCCAGCGCCCGCCACGATTCGGCGCGCAGATAATCCGCCAAGGCGAATGCGCCTTTGATTCCGGCTTGCGAAAACGGCACTTCGCTTTGTCCGAGCAATTTGATGGTTTCTTCAAATTTCCCTTCGGCAAACAGAAACTGCGCTTCGTTGAGCAGCACAATCGCTGCCCCGACTTTGCTGCCCGTCTCCTTAAAGGTCTGCCGCGCCGCCTTCAGAAGCGAATACGACTTTTTCGCCTTTCCGGGAACAAACAGAACGCGGGCGAAATTGATCAGCGCGCGCGCGTGTTCAAACGGCATTCCGATTTCGGAGAACATCGGAATCACACGCTTATAAATTGCGGCGGCTTCGCCGTGCAGATTCAGTTCGAGATAGGCGTCCGCCATTTCGAGTTCGGCGACTGCCGATTGATGCGGCATTCCGAGTTCCGCATAGCTCGTTCGCGCCTTTTCCAAAAATTCCAGAGCGCGGTCATATCGCCCCTGAAAAAGCGAAAAATAACCGATATTCGATTCGATTTCAGCCTTGGTGACCATCAATTCGGTCTGCGCGGCGAACTCGAGAGCTTCTTCGTAAAATTTGTCGGCTTCGCGGAATTGGCAGCGGTGCGAAAGAACGAAGGCGAGCGAGTTGTTAATTTGCGCCAGCGTTTTGAAATCTTTGAGCGAAACGAATCTTTCGCGCGCGAGCCGCAAAAATCGCTCTGCTTTGTCATATTCGTCGAGGCGTTGATAGATATTGCCGAGATTTGTTTCGATGCGTCCGGCGGAGGCGTAATCTTCGCAGTCGAGAAAATCCTGCCGCGCCCGCAGCCCGCATTCGACCGCTTCCTCAAAACGACCGAGCATCGCCAGCGGGTAAAGTTTTCCGACCTGCGTCGAAGCGGCGTCGTGTTTTTGATTCAGACTTAAGAATTTTGCCTGCGCGTCGTCAAAACGGGCGACGGCGCGGCGCAATTGTCCGTTAATCATCTGCGACAGCCCGTCAGCCCAATCAGCCAGCGCGCTGATTTCGGGTTCCGGATTTTTTTTAGCCAGGGAGGCGAGCCATTGCGCGGCGCGGACGGCGCGGCGCGGATTACTCGTCCACGAATCCAGACAGACATCCTTCAGCAGACGGGCAATTTTCGTTTTGCCTGAAGCAAGATTTTCCCGCATCAAATTTTTGCGTTCGAACTCTTCTTGTGGGACGTTCTTCATTAAAATCTCAAGTTCACTCGGCATTTTTGGTCAGACGGACTTTTTCAAGCCTTCTCACGCGATAACCAAATCCGGGATTTCGACCTCGTAACTATCCGAATAAAGCCGAAGCTGGTAATTCCCGCTCGGAACCGGCGGCAAAGTGAAATGACTCTGAGAATCAAATTCCGTTGCCGGATTGATTTCTCCTTGTAATTCCACCTTGCCGGCAAAAATTTCGCCGAGCATTTGACCGGAAATCGTCCAGCTATCCGCCGCTCGCGTGATGCGCAGATCGAGCGTTCCGTTTCCGATAACAAACAGCAATTGGCGCGAATTTGCCGCGCCCGCCGAGCGAAAACCGAAATTCGGCATCACCTGCGCGCTGTCGAAGCGCAGCACAGCGCGTAGTTTTTGCATCGCGGTCTGCGTATTTTGCGGTTTCGTTTGCCGTTCCTCAAAAGCGCGCAGCACAGCCGCGAGCGCAGATTGAGGAACTTCTTCGGCTTTGTCATGTCTCATTATCTCAATAAATGAGGCAACGCGAGCCAGTTCGAGTTCGCACTGCGGACAGGCTTTAGCATGTAATCCCGTTTCCGCATCGGACAAAGCGTCCAATGCCAAATCGGTGATTGTTTCGAATGACAAATGGGGCGAGTTTATTTCCATTCTACAATCTCTCTTATATTTAATTTCTAACTTACAGAGTGGGCAAACCCGAAAAAAATACATCTTCGGAAATAAATCTCAGAATTGTATTAAACCAAAAAGCCGGCGGGAAACTTGATATTTCAAGAAATATTTTTTCATTTTTAATCGAATTGAGATGTTAAATTAAGTTTTAACTCTTAAGAATAAAGGATAATTGATGTTAGGAAATTGCCGATTCCGGTTTTCGCCGCCCGCAAATCGCGCTGCGAAAAAAAACTTAAATTTCCGATGTATTTTTACGGAATTTAATTTCTCTGTTTGAGTGAATTGGAACCACCACGCCCTAAGAGTTCGGTTATCGGGAATTTTATCGAACGCTGATTTCCCGGCAAAAGTTTCCAAAACATCCGGCTTGTAAAATCAAGTAAAAACACGAAATTTCATTTAGTAGATTCATTTATTCTACTGGTCTGACTTTGCTTCCAAATATTTACCAAAGAGGATAAGCCCTATGAAGAAACAAGGTTTTTTCGAGAGACTGCGAAATTGGTTGGATAATTCCGCCGAAAACGATCCGCTCCATGAAGTCGTCGATTTTTCTCAACCTTCCAAAAAGTCGGAAGAGTTTATGAACAACATTTTGAGAAGTCTCGACGCGATTCTGCAAGACGAAATGTTTGTTCCGCCAAAAGGTCTGGCGCAGGTTCCTTCAAAATTCATCGTTTTTCTCAATCCGGCGGATGATTTTCTCTGGCAAAATAAAAAACGTCTGGCGCTGGAAAAAAATCTGAGCGAGCTGATTCTGGAAAGAGCCCTCGAGCTGGCAGGCAACAATTCGCTTTCGGCGACTGAAATTACGGTCAGCGTCAAACTCGATAAAAATCTTATCCCGCCGATGTTTGAAATCGCCGCTTTCTGGGACGAGGAAAACACCAAAGGAGTTAAGTCCGGTTATCGCGAACCGAAAACCGGCGCCAAAAAAATCTCCGAAAACCCTTTGTTTCAATTGATGATTTCCAAAAATGGAAATGAAGTGGAAGAAATTCCGATTTATAAGCGATTCGTTTTGATCGGAAGAGAAAAAGATTCTTCGGATATTGAAGTTTTGCTCGACGACCCGCAGATCAGTAAACTGCAGGCGAGCCTGGTTTTTTCGGACAATCATTGCTTTACGCTAACCAATTACGGAGTCAATTCGATAACGGTCGGGCTAAAAACCGTCCAGCCGAATGAAACGCTTTTGTTTCTTCCGACCGAACAAATTCAAATTTCAACTTTCAGCTTGAAGATTTCGTCGCCGCAGCTGCCCGAAAAATCTTTAGCGCCTCTAACTATCAGAAACAATCCCTTTTTAACCGTCCGTAATTAAACCCGAGTTTTTTTGAATTTTCGGCAATTCCCAATCGAAGTGTCTAAAAAATTGGAGAGTAGCAAAATGTTTGAAGATTTATTACAAAACAGATACCAAATTATCCAGGTGCTGAATCGCGGCGGAATGGCAACAATTTATCTGGCATTGGATAAAAGGTTAAATTGTCAGGTGGCGGTCAAGGAAGTAAGTTTTTGCCGGGAAATTGAAGAAGAAGGCAAAAAAATCCTGACCGATGCCTTCGAGCAGGAAGCGCAGCTGCTCGCCAAACTGACGCATCCGGCAATTCCCAAATCACTGGATTATTTTATCGAAAACAACAATCACTATTTCGTTATGGAATTTGTCGGCGGCATCGATCTCGAACGGCTGATGAAAAGAAATCCGGGCAGATTCGAGCTTGAGCAAATCAACGATTGGATGCTTCAGTTGATCGACGCGCTCGAATATCTTCACGGTCAAAACCCGGTCGTCGTGCATCGGGACATAAAGCCTTCAAACATCAAAATAAACGCTAAAAATCAAATTCGCCTGCTGGATTTCGGCATCGCCAAAATTTACGCCAATGAAATCAGAACCGGCGACAGCATAAATTTTGCGACGCTCGAATACGCCCCGCTCGAACAAACCCTCAAAGCCTCATCGCACATCAGAAATTCGCTGATGACCATCAATAAAGCGAAAACCCTGGAAATTCTTCGCACCCAGTCTTCACCTAAAAGCGATATTTTTGCTCTCGGAGCGACTTTATATCGCTTGGCGACCGGAAAACTGCCTGTGGACGCACACTCCCGCGCTCTAGCTCTTTGGTCAGGTAAAACTGATCCATTGCCCGCAGTCTCCTTCTATAACAACGCTGTCCAACCGGATTTTGAGGCTGCCGTGATGCAGTCGCTTTCAATTTTTCCGCCACAGCGCCCGCAGACAGTTTCCGAGTTACGCCGACGAATATCAACCAAGCAAGCGCCGGAATTTCAGCCGCCCGCGCCGCATCAAACATTTCAGGCGACAAAGCCGTTTTCTCAGCCTCACTTCGGAGCTTTTATCCAGCAAAACCAAGAGTTGAGATACAAAGTCAAGAGTCTTGAAAAGAAACAGGCAATCGCAAAAAATACCCGTTCACAACCAAATTCAATAACAGATTTTGTGCGCCAATTCTTTTTAAAACAGACCAGTTAACAGTTACCGACTAAAGTTAACGCAATCTGCCAGGAAATTTTAGATTCAGCAGGATTTCCAATCAGAATACGCATTACTGAAATAGTCAAACAAGTTGATCATAAAGCCCGGATAGGGTATCTTCTTTAAAAATTAAGGCGAAGTTTCATTTCCCTGCCAAGTTAGAGATGTTTTGCCAAACTAAGCTGACATCCCGATAAAAAGAGTCTGCCTCAATCGTTTTATCGCGAAAACCGCAAGCAACTGAGAGTTCCTTGCGGCTTCATTTAAACACCGAAAATAGAATTAAAAGGTAATAATATAGTTGACTCATCAAACTATGCTATATTAGAATTAGATTCTAACGTAGAAACTGATGAAACCTATAGTCCAGTTAGGCATTTAGCGTCTGTAGCGTTTCCGTTTTCTTACAAGCATAAGTATATGTTGATGCTAACCGCGTATATGGACGAAACGGGGCGGTCTGAGGATTTAAGCCAGAAGTTTGTTGGTATGGCTGGACTATTTGCGCCTAGCAAAAATTGGGAAAAATTTGAAAAGCAATGGAAAGAAACGCTTGAGAAATTCGACATTCCATTTTTCCATATGAAAGATTTCGCTCACTCCACAGGTTTTTTCAAAGAGTGGAAAGGCGATGAAATAAAAAGACGGCAACTTTTCGGCGAACTGATGCGGACAATAAAACAAAACGGGGCATTACCTTTCGGTTGCACAATACCGTTGGATTATTACCGACAGCACCCGCAATATTTACAAGATGCCAACAAAAATCCGTATTATTTGGCTTTTATGTTTTGCGCTTTGTTGCTGTCTTATATGGTAGAGCCGTTTCGTGAGGACGGCGAAACCATTGCGCCTGTTTTTGCCGAACAAACGGAATTTCAACACGAAGCGATGCGGTTTTATCAAGGATTGAAGCGCAATGGAACGATAAGCGATTTGTTAGATTTTCCTGTTTTCAGACCTATGCAGAAATTCGTTCCGTTGCAAGCGGCTGACCTTGTAGCTTATGAAGTTCACAAAGAGGCTGGCAGACGGCTATACAAGCCGCACGAAAAGCCCCGTTGGGGTTGGACTGAATTAGATGCGCTATCAGGCATCGGTCGAGAAATACCAAGATTTGTTTTTCAGACCGAACAAAATGTTGTTGATTTTATGATAGGTGTAAAAAGGGGAATCGAAAACAAAATTTTAGGACGGAAAAGCCTATGAAAAAGAAAGTTGAAATGAAAAATGACGGCAAGGAATTTGAACGTTTTGACGAGTTTTTAACCGAACTTGTCAAAGTTCCAAAAGATGAAATTCTAAGGCGTGAGAAAGCCGAAAAGGAAAAGAGAAAACAAAGAAAGGCTAAAGCCTAGCCTTTCCGTTTCTTTCCTCGTTTAGTGGCTCGTTTCGCCCCCTATGCCGCGCAGTTCGTCATAAGTCAGACGCTTACCGCTAACGGCTTTTAAAACTCCGATAAATCGTTCTTTGTCATTAAGTTTGCGCTCGTTAAAGCGAAAAGTTTGTTCGGCTAAATAGCGCGACAGGTGAAAAGGCTCAACCGAAACGTAAGTTCCTTTGAGTGTTCTTTTCAGTAACGCCCAGAAGTTTTCGATTCCGTTTGTGTGAACGTTATCTTTCACATATTCGATTGAGTGATTAATCACTTGATGAATGTAATCGGAATCTAAACCGCGATACGAGAGCCATTCGTCAGAAAAGAGATTCGCGCCTGTTTCGACGTTGTTTTTAACTTCTGTGTGAAGTGTTTCGCGGTCTGTTCTTTCAATCACTTTCGCCAAAACGCGACCTTTTCTTTCAAGCGCACCGAACACGACAGTTTTACCTACAGAGCCGCGACCTTGAATGACTTTTTCGCGTTTCGCTTTGTGCATATTTTTAGCCTTTCCGCCGATGAAAGTTTCGTCAACTTCAACATTACCGGAAAGTTTCTCAAAGCTACCGTTTTCCATAGCTAAACGGATACGGTGCATCATAAACCAAGCAGTTTTCTGAGTAACTCCGATAGCGCGGTGAATCTCATAAGAACTGATACCGTTCTTTGCACTTGTAATTAACCAGACGGCAGTTAGCCATTTGTCTAAGCCAACGGGTGAATCTTCAAAGATTGTTCCGACTTTGACCGAAAACTGCTTTCTGCAACCTTTGTTTTTGCATTGCCAGACGTTGCGCGATTGCAGAAATGTATTGTTTGTATCATTGCATTTTGGGCAAACTGCAACGCCGTCTTTCCAACGCCGCGAAGCAATGATTTTGATGCAAGTTAATTCGTCTGAAAAGAACTTGATAGCTTGCTGTAATGTTTTCGGTAACTCTTTATCTGTAACCATATAAAGAGTTTAGCACAAGAATCTTGATGAGTCAACTATATTATTACCAATTAAAATCCGTATAGAGCTTGTTCATCTTTTTGCCGAAGGCTTCGTCGCCCACGGTTTGTTCCGCGTGCTGAATCTGCAATCCTCCGATTGTCTCAATGTTTTTGGCGACCGAATCGGTGAATTTTTTCATCACGGCTTCGCTTAGTTCATAACCGCGCAGTTCTTTGAGTTTGTCGTAGCGCGCCTTCAAGTCGGATTTTTGCTTGTCCAGGATTTTCTGGGCTTCGTCAATCCCGTTCGCCGTCGGATTGGCGTTGACTTTTGTCACGATTTGACCGGCTAATTTATCCGTATCCGCTACAAAAGCGTTGACTTCCGTGTCTTTGTTGCTTCCGCATCCGGCAAATGCCAGAACCATTAAAAGTAAAATTCCTAAAATTGTTGTTTTCATTTTTCCTTCCTTTCTTGTTATTTTTGTTTTGCTTTTAAATTGACCGGCATCCGAAAACGCCGGCAAAACGATTTCGATGACGTGACGACATCTACAAAAACCGACGCCGAAGATTAATGCCGCAGTTCCCGCGCTTTTCATTTGCTTTTTGCTCTTATTGGGCGGGCGTAAAACCGGAAAGCTGATTTCCGTAAAAAGCGTCGGATTGCCAGGCGGTCGGATTGAATTTGCCGTCAGCCGCGCCGGTGATTTTGACCGGCAGCAGAAAACGCACGCCGCCTATACGGTTGTTTTTAACCACGCCGTTATCCGTGATTTTCCCGTCGGCGCCGACGTTGAATTTCATCGAGCGAGCCAGCTCGCCGCCGCGCAGAATCCTGATTTCGTATTCGCCCGGATTTTTGTCGAGGAAAAAGCTGTCGCGAAAAGCGCCGTTGGTATCGCGGTTAAACGCGCGCACGTTTGAAAAGAAAAACGTTTGCAGCGTCCAGCGATATGGCTGTTCGTCGATGGCATTGGTCAAAACGGTTTCGGCACTGCGCTGAACGATTTCTTTTGAAATCTGTCTGCCGTTGTAGAATAAAAAGCTTTCGAGCTTTTCGGAGCTGTCGAGATTGCGAAACCAAATTTGCGCGTTTAAAACGGGCGCGTTTTCGTTATTGACGGCATTAAGCCAGAGCCAGCCCATCGGCAAACGCCAGTCTTCGTCAATGTAAAACTCTCTTTTGCCTTTGTAATCAGGGATTTTCTGATCGGGAACATAAGTCGAGATTTTGTATTTGCCGGCGAATAAAATCGATTCGGTGCCGCTAAGAGCGTTTTTGATTTTGACGCGAAACGGAAAAGCTCCCGTTTGCGCCGTAATCGCTTTCTTTTCCAGCGCGTCCGAGTTCATTTCCTCGACGTCCTGCACCCAATCCCAGGCGTCGGCGTTTAATTCCGGCGTCCGCATTTTCTGTGAAAACCACAATTTTCCGTTTGCGTCGTCAAACTCGACCGTAATCCGGCTGCCCGCCGGAACCGGACCCGTAACGGCAAATTTGATTTCCGGCGCCCAACTGTAAGTGTCGTAAACCGGCTCGGCGGCGGCGGAATTTTTCCACCAGCGCGTAAATCTGCGCGGCACAACCTGAATCGTCCGGCGCAAAAGATGCGCTTCGGTGGAAACGGTCGCGCCCGCAGTCGTGGTAGCCGAAGAACTCGAAACGTTCGGCGAAACGGGCTGCGTCTGCTCGACTTTCGGCGGCTTCGGTCTTTCGATTTTGGGAAGCTTCGGCAACTGAGCGGCGCTCGTCATTGCCAGACTAAAAAAGATTGCGAAAAAGGCGATTCGGCTTTCGCAGAACGCGACTATTTTATTAAAAGTAATTTGCATGATTTTTCCTCTCTTTCAAGCGCACGCGCCGCTGCTCGGGCAACACTTCCGGCGAGCCGCGGTTTCCGGACGCGCGACGGGTACGCTTTTGTTTATTGATTTATTTTTTGTTTTTTAGATTTTGAGCGAGCGGCAAATGACTCTTTATTTAAAATTTGCCGCCGCAGGCTTTAATCCGTAACCGCTGCGCGAAATTGTGCCGACGAGTTTGTCGCCGGAAAATCGGTAGCCCGTAATGTGCCAGGTGTCGATAATTCCGCGGCTGTTGCCGTAGGTGTACCAGACGGCTGCGGATTTCATCGCTTCGGGCGTTGTCAAAAGCCTGCCGCCGCTCCCGTAACATTCCCATTGACCCTTGAGATTGGCAAATTCCTGTTTGAAAATCCGCAGTTTGTCGCCGGTTAAAACGTTTAAAAACGGCGCGTCTTTGGCGGCTAATTCGGCGAGCAGAGCTTTTTGAATTTGCCCGCCGGCAATCGTCACGTAATCAGCCATTTCTTTTAATTGCGGCAGAGTGTAATCCTGCCCGCGCAGTTTTTGCGTGTAATCAGCCGGAAAACCGAGCTTGTTTGCTTCGCCCACGACTTTTTGCAGGCGTTTGCCCTGAATCAAAATCACGTCGACGTCGTCCATTTGCAGTTTTTTTCCCGAATTCAAATCTTCGAGCCAGGCGGAAGCGCCGATTCCGGCTTGATAAATCTCGCTCATCACGCCGACTTTGGCGGCGTCGCGATGCAGAGCGAAAATCTTTTCCGTCAATTCTCCGACCGTCATTTTGTTTCCGCCGATTTCAATCGTTTCGGTTTCAGGCGTTCCGCCGTCGGTCAACTGCTTGAGCTTTTGCAGAGCCTTTTCGGCGCGTTCCTTTGTCGCCGCCATACTGCGAATGTCGTAATCTCCGATTCCGCCGGGTTGCTGCATCAATTGTGCGAGCGTTTTTTCCTGTAAAACGTAACCGGCGTCTTCTTTCAAAGTATTTATAATCAAGAATTTCGGCTGCTGCGGAGCTTGCCCCGCAGCGACCGACATCATCGCCGTTATCAGCAGACAAACTGTTCCCAAAGTTTTTAAATTCAAATTTTTCATTTTTTTACTCCTTACTGAACGATTGCTTTAAGTATTCTGAAAATGTTTCCGTTTGCTTCTTTCTTTTTGTTCGTAAACTTAAACGGTTGCGGCTTTTAATTTTTTGGTTTTTCTTTCCCAGACGATCGGCATCACAAAAATCGCCGAGGCTAGCGAATAAACCGCAAACAAGGCGCAATGCGCGGCGACGGCGCTGCCAGCGCGGTTTAGAACGAACTCGAAACCCTGTGCGCCGAACGACATCAGCGGCATTAAAACCGCGACGCCCGCGACGACGCCGACAAAAATCGCGATAAAAAACATCGGCGGCGAATCGGGCAAAAACTTCAACAAAAAAACGGCGACGGCGAGCGTAATCGTCACAAAAAACCCGACGCCGAACATCGCAATCGTGTTTTCGTCCATCGCCGCCAGAAATTTTCCGAAAGAAAGCTGCTCGGCGATTTCCGACATCGAAGGCGAGCTGTTTTTGGTGCTCGCGAGAGGCGTAATGCTCAAGGTTAAAACCGATAAAATCAGCACCGGGAGAAGAGCGAAAAAAGCCGTCGCCAAACAATCTGCAATGCCGTCTTTTACTGAAGGCAAAACGCCGCCGATAAAATCCGCCGCCATCCAAACCGCCCGGAACATCGCGGCGCAACCGGCTATCAGAAAAACCAGCCAAACGACGAGAAACACAATTTCGACAAAGGCTGAAATCTCACCGCTGCGAAAGAAAACCTCCGTATATCGCAAAACCGAAGGCGGCAGATACGTCGCGTCGCCTAAGAAATGAGCGACTTTGACCGCGAGGAGAAAATGCCCGGCGATGGTCGCGTAAACGGCTGCGCAGGAAATCAGGGTGAAAACCATTTGCGCGAAAAGCGACAAAGGCGGAGTTTTGACGTTGGCTTTAGTTATTTGCGCGTTTGTTCTCATTTTTGTTTTCCTTTCTGAAATTCAACTTTTAGCGAAAAGCCGCCGGAATGGGTTTATCTGCCGAAACGCCGAACTGCACGGCTTGAAATTGCCCGTTCGTGCTGTTGAGCCGGTACCAAAAGCCGTCTGAAGGGCGAAAAACCGCGATGTCTGCGCGCCCGTCGCCGTCGAAATCTGCCGGAACAGGCGTGTCCGTGGAGATACCGAACTGCGCGGCGTCAAAATTTTGCGCGGAATTTGTCAGAGTTCGCGCGATATAAAAACTCGATGTCGCCGGACGCCAAACGGCAAGTTCGGTTTTTCCGTTTCCGCTGTAATCCGCCGGAACCGGAACATCGCCGTTTTGCCCGAATTGTGCGGCAGCAAATCCGAGCGTGCTGCGCTGGAGATACCACGTGCCGTCTGACGGGCGAAAAACGGCAAAATCGCTCCGCCCGTCGCCGTCATAGTCGCCGATGACGGGCACATCGCCGTTTTGACCGAACTGAAAAGCGAGAAAACCGATTGAGCTTCCCTGTACATACCAGGTTCCGTTCGAGGGTCGAAAGACCGCAAAATCAGCAGTGCCGTCGTTGTCGTAATCCGCCGGAACGGGAATGTCGCCGTTTTGCCCGAATTGTGCGGCGAAAAATCCGAATGCGCTGCTTTGCACATACCAGCTGCCGGTTGAAGGGCGAAAAACTGCAAAGTCGGTTTTTCCGTCCGCATCGTAATTTGCAGGCACGATCACATCCGAAGAAACGCCGAATTGCATTGCGCCGAAACCGTTTGTCGAGTTGAGCAGATACCAGACGCCGCTCGCCGGACGATAAACCGACACATCCGCGCGTCCGTCTCCGTCGAAATCAAATTGGCTGCGCGTCGCGCTCTTTTGCAGGCGGGCGAGGCGCAATTTGTTTTGTCCGTTAAAGCCGGTAAAGCTGCCGCCGATAATCGCTCTCCCGTTATGCAAAGCGATTGCGTTGACGCTCGCTCCGGCGGGCGCGCCCTCACCGACGTTAAACCCTGCATCGAGCGCGCCGTTCGGATTGATGCGGGCGACGCCTTTGGCTGGAGCGCCGTTAAAACTCGTAAAATTTCCGCCCGCGATGATTTTCCCGCCCTGCTGCAGGACGATCGAATTAACCGCCGCGGGAGCGAAACCGCTTCCCGGATTAAACGAAGAATCAAATTCGCCGTCTGCTTCGACGCGGGCGATTCCGCGACGGACAAAGCCTCTCACTTCGGTAAAAGCTCCGGCGAGCAGAATTTTGCCGTCCGGCTGAACGGCAATCGAATTGACCGTGCCGTTTGCCGAAGTTCCGCCGAGGAAAGTAATGTCGAGACTGCCGTTTGAATTAAGGCGGGCGACGCGCTGGCGCGGATTTCCGTTGAAGGTTGTAAAATCGCCGCCGACCATGATTTTGCCGTCGGGCTGAACGGCGACGGAAGCGATAAAACCGTTTGTCTCAGAAATTGCAAAGGAGTTGTCTGCCGTGCCGTCCGAGTTCAGACGCGTAATGTCTCCGCTGCCTGCTCCGGCGACGATAATTTTTCCGTCCGCCTGGACTTTCATGATGAGCGGGTAAGTTAAAAGATTGCCTGTAGTGGAGAAATTCGGATCGAGCTGCCCGTTGCAAAATCTATCGATGCTAAAACCCGAGCCCGCCAGCACGTATCCGTCGGGTTGAACCGCAACGGAAACGGGCAGCGTCGCCGGATCGGCTGAAACGGTCTCTCTGTCATATTTAATCGGGTTGAAGCCGTCGTCGAGGCTGCCGTCCGAATTGAGCCGCGCCAGATGCGGACGGCTGATTCCGTTGACGAGATTAAATTTTCCGACGATGTAAACTTTGCCGTCCGGCGTGACCTCGATTGACCGAACGGCGGTATTCGGGTCGTGATTGTTTAAAACCGCGCCGGTGCCGGGATTAAATGAAGGATCGCAATGCCCGTCGGCATCGAGCCGCGCCAATCCGTTGCGGTAGTTCAAATCCGTCAAACCGTTCGCGCGGGCAATTCGCGTAAACGCTCCGCCGACGATGATTTTTCCGTCTGCCAGACGAACCGCCGTCGAAACCGCTCCGTTGATGTAGTTGTCAGCCCCGAAAGACTGGTCGGGCGCGCCGTCGGCTAAAAGGCGCACGATTTTTTTCTGCTCGCTGTTGTAATTTCTGCCGCCGAAAACGATTTTTCCGTCAGGTTGAACGATTATCGCAGCGGCATTCGGATCAAAGATGACCGGCGGATTTTCCCCCGCGTTAAAGCTCGGGTCAACCGACCCATCGGCAACGTTTAAACGAGCAATCGAGCGGCGGCTGACCGGCGTATTTGTGAGAATGCCGAAATAATTAAATCTGCCGACGACGACGGCTTTTCCGTCGGGCTGAAGCGCGATGTCGAAAACGTCGTCTTCCGCTCCGCCGACAGCGTAACTCGAATCGTAAGAACCGTCGGCGTTAAGCCGCGCGATGTTTCCGACAGCGCCGAGCCAGCGCCCGCCGATAATAACTTTGCCGTCCGTCTGCACCGCGCAGGTCAAAATAATGTAGGCGGTCGTCACCTGAGCGTTAAAGGAATTGTCGAGACTGCCGTCCGCGTTTAATCTGATAATGCTGACCGCACCGGAGCCGTAAACGAAAATTTTGCCGTCGGGTTGGAGCGTTAATCCTAAAATCAATGAAAGGAGATTCTGATCGTGCGTGAAAAGAAACGATTGGTCAATGCTTCCGTCCGCGTTCAAACGAGCGATGAAATTTCGATTGACGCCGTTGACGACCGTAAAATCGCCGAAAATCAAAATTTTGCCGTCCGGCTGAAGCGCGATTTTTTTAATGCTTCCGTTGGTGTTCGGATTAAACGCGGCGTCGAGGCTTCCGTCCGCGTTGACGCGGGCGATGGTATTGCGAGCGGTTTCGTTAAATTTGCCGAATTCGCCGATGATGATGATTTTGCCGTCCGGCTGAGCTGCCGCCTGCCTGACCGCTCCGCTTTGCTCGACGCGCGTCTGAAAGGTCTGGTCGAGATTGCCCGGCTGCGCGGCTGCCAAATTCGCGCAGACGAAAATCAGCAAACCGGTTACTAAAAATTTAATTTCGGATAAATATAATTGGGTTTTCATTGCTTTAATTTTTCTTTACCTCTTAGTTTGTCTGTAGAAAACATTTGCGATTCGGAACACGTTTCGCGCCGGAGCGGAGGCGTCGGCAAAAGCGCTCGCCTCTGCTTCTGCCCCGGGCGTCAAAGCGACCGGCGGATTTTGGTTTAAAAGTAATTTTCGTTCGGCGAATTTTCATCGGGCACTTTTCCTCTTTTCCGCTTTCGGGTTAAAATCAACGCGCGTCCTTCTCCGGTTTTGCGCAAGTTGAGTTCCGACCACGCTTTTCACTTTGCCGGAACACGCGGTGACAAGTCGTTCTCCAAACGTGATTTTTTGCTATGAATTTCGGTGAATTTTGGTGAACGCAACTAAACCTTTTATTAATAAGTATTTATGCAAGACGCAGAAATTCGTTTTTTTGAGTTCGGCGAGTTTCGCCTCGATGCGCGGCGGCGCGTTTTGACGAAACGAGGCGAACCGGTGCAGCTCAAAAACCGGCATTTCGAGCTGCTGCTGGCGCTGGTCGAAAACGAAGGTCGGATTGTGTCGCAGGACGAATTGATTGAAAAAGTCTGGGAAGGCGCGTTTGTCGAGCAGTCGAATTTGAAAAAAGGCGTGTCGGCTCTCCGGCAGATTCTGGGAGAATCGGCGACCGACGGCGAGTTTATCAAAACGATTCCGCGCAAAGGCTATAGCTTCGTCGCGCCCGTCCGCGCTCTAGCTGATGCGGCGGCTGAGCCTGTTATTTATAGAGAAACCAAAGCCGGAATCATCGGCGACGAAATCGAAATCGCCGGGGAAATCGAAATCGCTAAAAATGAGGATTTGCCCGCCGCTGATAATGTCAAAACAATTTCCGAGTCCCCCGAAACTTTCGGAGAAACGAAACCGACGAGCCGCTTATTTGTAAAAAAGCGGCGCATTATCATCGCCGCCTTCATTTTGGTTTCTCTTTCGACGGCAATCTTTTTCGGTTGGCGACTGCTTGCCTCAAAAACTGCGGCGCTTGATTTAAGCCGGATGCGAGTCGTGCCCGTGACGACCTTGGGAAACGTCAGCGGCGGCGGCATTTCACGAAACGGCGAGTATATTTATTTCGGGGTTTACGAGCGCGGAAAAGTTTCGCTCTGGCTCAAGCATCTGAAAACCGGCAAAGTAACGCCGCTTCTGCTGCCGCAGAAAATTCATATTTACGCCTCTGATTTTGCGCCCGACAACGAATCGATTTATTTCTGGCTGGCTGATGATGCCGAACCGGGTCGGGACGGGGTTTATAAAATTAATATTGCTGGCGGCGAGCCGCAAAAAATCTCGGATAAAGGCTGGGCAAGTTTGAATTTTTCTCCTGACGGAAAGCGCGTCGCCTATCATCGACCCGGCGTCAATGAACAAAACGAGAGCGGAGTGTTCACCGCCAATCCTGACGGCAGCGACGAAAAGCTGATTTTCACTTTCGGCGGAAAGCTTGACCTGGGAATCATTGACTGGTCGCCGGACGGACGCTTTATCACTTACGCGGCAAACCGGATTAAAGACAATCAGAAAGAATATTTTATCGCTCAGGTTCCCGTTTCGGGCGGCGATGAACAAATCATCGTGCCGCCTCGAGCGCAGCCTATTTTCTCGGCGATGTGGTTTCCCGACGGCAGCGGGCTGGCAATGACTGCCATCGACGAGAAAACCAGACTTTATCAAATCTGGCATGTCAGCTATCCGAGCGGCGAATCGAAGCGGGTCACAAACGATCTAAGCTCAAACGGAGCAATCGCGGTGGCGCCTGACGGCAAAGGCATTTATGTCATTCAGACGCGTGACATTTTCAATTTGTGGGCGGGCGACGGCGACGGGCAAAACTTTCGACAGGTGACGTTTGATACGTTGTCCTATGATGTTGCGCCCGGCTGGCTCGACGACGAAACAATTCTTTATTCGGCAAAAACCGACGACAATTTTGAAATCTGGTCGATGTCAGCCGACGGCAAAACTC
>DASVRL010000386.1:0-16171 GCA_036388635.1 Pyrinomonadaceae bacterium | reverse complement strand
AACGACCGTTACCCGCAGGCGACGCCCGACGCGCAGCGGATTTTGTTTCTCTCGAATCGAAGCGGAACCACTCAGGTCTGGCAGATTAACCGTGACGGCGGCGAGTCGAAACAAATTACCGGCGCGACGAGCGATGTCGGTAATTACAGGATTTTGCCGGACGGGCAAACGATTGTTTATTCGGTATTTCTATCCGGTCAAGGCTGGTCGTTGTTCAAAAAAACGATTGATGGAACCGATTTCAAGCGCCTTCCGTTTCCGGATGCAGCCTTTTGGAGCGTTTCGCCCGACGGCAAAATGCTCGCCTATTATGCGCAGACCGAAAACGGCTCAAAGATTCGGCTCAGCGCTTTGGAAGAAAACAAAACGATTAAAGAGTTTAATGCCGGTGACTTCGACCAACTAATATGGACGACGGACGGGCAGGCGCTGCTTTACGATAATCTTTACAACGAGCGCGACGAAATTATGATTCAGCCGATTACGGGCGGCGAACCGCGTCCGCTCACAAACTTCAACTCTGAAGACAACATCTGGAGATTCGACCTCTCGCCGAGCGGCAAACGTATTGTTGCCCGCCGCGTCCGTCAATACCTCGACTTAATGCTGATTAAACTAGAAGAAGATTAAGTTTTCTCAAAAATTCGCCAAGAAATTCAAATCCTCGACACATTCCATCGACTAGCCTTTATTAATTTCTATAAATTCAAAATAAGAATAAATGATAAAGTTTCGTTTCCAGCGCCGCCGCCCTTCCGATTTTTATTCTTCAAAAAGTTATTTTGGCTGCGTTTCTTTATTTCGCTCGTCTTTTAAACAGCTATTTCAATCCTTTAATTAAAAAAGCGTCGTGTTGCCAGTTTCCGCGGATGAAGGCGAATTTTTCGCCGTCGGCGGAGTATTCGATGTCCATAATTTCTTCGTCGCCGAGGTCTTGCCGGATTTGCGGCTTGTCTTTATTTAAATCCTGCTCCCAGACCTCGGCGCGCCCGTTAATTTCGTCGATTAAATAAGCCAGCGTCGAGTTGTTTCGCCAGCGCAGAAAATACGCGAAACTCGTAATTTTGGCTGGAGTGTCGAAGATTTTCAAAACCTTTCGACTTTCCGGCGCAATGACTTTAATTTTGGTGCTTTTCGTTTCCTTATCGCGGAAGAGAAAGGCGAGCAGATTCCCGTCCGGCGAAAACGCCTGGTAGTAGCCGCAATCTTCGTCAAACAAAATTTCTTCGCCGCCGTCTCCGGTCGAAACTTTCCACAATTTAGTCGAAAGGGCGGATTGGTAATAAAGCCATTTTCCGTCAGGCGTGATGAATCGGGGATAGCCGCCTTCTTTGCGCGTGATTTGAACCGGATTGCTGCCGTCGGCGTTAATGCGCCAGATCTGACTTTCGCCGGTGCGGTTTGAAGTATAGAAAATGTGGCGGTTATCGGGCGAAACAAGCGGCGTAAAATCTAAACTTTTATCGGTCGTCAGCTGCCGCTGGTTTGTGCCGTCCGCTTCCATTATCCAAATGTCTTCGTTGCCTGCCGCGTCGCTGGCATAAACGATTTTGTCGTCGGGCGCGAAAGTAAATCGGTCTCGGGCTTGGGTCGAGCGGGTAAAGCCGACGGGATTGTCCGAGTTCTGAAGATGCAAATAAAAATCCGGCGAATAAGTGGTCGCCACCAATTTGTCTGCCTCGCGCGTCAGACTCAGACTGCTGTATTCGATTGAATCCTTAGAGACCAAACTGACGGTTTTCGTCTGGTAATCCAGTTTCCAGATTTTGGCGTTGTCGTTGATAAACTGGTTCGCGGAAAATATCAAACCGCTTTTGTTCGGCAGCCATCTGAGGTCTTTAATGTGAAAAAATTTCTCCGTCGTCAGCTCGCGCAGCTCGCCCGACGCGACGTCTATTTCCACCAAGCCCATCTGTCGCGAAGCGTTGAGCGAGTGCCCGTAAGCGGCGGCAATTGTTCTGCCGTCGGGCGAAAAAGCGTTTACCCAAAACGCGCTCGGCGGCTCGGAAACCTTTATCTCGCGCTCGTTTTCGCCGTCCGCTTCGGCGACCATCAGACGGTTGACCAGACCGCCTTCGTCGTAGCGGACAAACGAAATTTGCTTGTCGTCGGGCGAAAGGCTAATCCAGCCCTGAGTTTTGGCGGCGACTTTCAGCGGGACGCCGCCCATCAGAGGAATGCGGTAAACGTCAACCGTATCTGACGCGGCGGCGTGGTCACGCGTAAAAAAAAGCGTCTCGCCGCCGTTCGAAAAAGCCAGCCCGTAGTAAATATCGTCGGAAGGCGGAATTATTTGCGTGTTGTTGGCGGTTTCCAGATGCCTGAGCCAGAGGCTATCCCTGCCGCCGACCTTGTTTGTGTAAGCTATATATTGACCGTCCGGCGAAATGACGGCGTGAAAGACTTTGCCGGTGTCGGAAAGCTTGGTCGAGTCAAATTCGGCGGACAAAATCGGCGCGGTCGCCCCGCCGGAATTGCCCTTCCAAATCCACGCCGCCAAACCGAGCGAGCCTGCCAAAATGATAATCAAAAGCAGCACAGTCAAAAAGAAACTTTGAGCGACCGGAGCAGATTGTGGCGGCGCGACTGCGAAGGGCTGAGAGTTGTTATTTTGTTCGGTAATTTGTTCGACTTCGGCGATAAAACGGTATCCGTGACGCGGGACGGTTTCGATAAACTTCGGCTGGCTGGCGCTGTCGCCCAAAGTCTTGCGCAGCATTTTGATGTTGTAGGTCAGGTTGCTTTCTTCGACATGCCGGTCGTGCCAAATCTTCTGCATCAGCTCGTCTTTTTCGACCAGACGTCCGGCGTTCTCGACTAAAACGTCGAGCGTTTCGAACATTTTTCGAGTGAGCGGGATGTTTGTTCCGTTACGCTTCAGGACTTTGTTCGTCCGGTCGAGGCGAAAACCTTCAAACTCATAAATCTGTCTGACTTCACTCATTTGATACGTCTTAAGTAAAAACTCACGGAAATCTCACTCAGGTCTCAGGACTTTTCCCGTCGGAAAGTTTAAATTCGACACAATCGGTGCGGCGCTTCGGGCGCGCCACTATTTTAACCAATTGGTCTGACAACGACAAATTTTATTTTAAGGATAAAAAATGGCAGAGATTTTAAAAATACGTTGGAACACGGACGTGGAGCAGGAATTTTTCAATGTGACGAACAGCGTCGGCAAAAAAGGCGTCAACGGCAAGAACGACGTGTTTCTGGTTCAGGCGATGCTGCGCGAGCTACCTGACAACAAACGCGGCGGGCTTTCGCGGCGCGACTGCCCGCTCGCCACCGGAACTTTCGACAAAAAGACGGAAAACGTCATCAGAAAATATCAGGGCTGTCACAAGCGGGAAAAAATCGCCCGCGACTGTCTGATAAATCACGCCCGCAGTCAATTCGTTCCCGGCACAAAGCGCCCGTGGACGATTATCCAGCTCAACGCGGATTTGATGGAATATTATATGATTGCGGGCGTCGGCGGCTCGTTGACCGAAAATTATCAGGCTTACCTTCTGGACAAATATCCCGAACTGAGTGTTATGCTGCTGTCTTGAACCGGCGCGAGTTTATTTTTTGCCGATGCGCCGCAGGATTTCGGCTGGACTGCAATCCTGGTAGTCGAATTCGCCTTTGTCGCGTTCAAAAATAAAATCCAGAATCTTATCGAAATCCGGCTCGCGGCTTTTGGCGAATTCATACCACTCAGGGCTGAAACCGGCGTATTGGTCCAAGCCGCTTTCGCTTTGCCAGCGCATATGGCGGAACATCGACGAAGACCAGTAAGCGGCGCGTTCCGCGAAATCTTTCGCGGCGTATTCGTTTTTCCAGAACAATTCTTCCTGCGCCTTCCACTGCTCGTGCTGTTTGTAGGAATCGAAAACGGTTTGCGGCGCGTTTTTGCCGAAGGCAATTCTTGTGGCGCTGCTTATTTCGACGTTCGAGCCGGATTCATATAATTTTTCCTTGATAATCTCGCCGCCCGTTTCAAAATCGATTTCGCGCCGGAAGACTCTTTTCAATCCCGTTTCCGCGTCAATCTCGCTCTGCTCGGCGTAGTCGATGTAATTTTTTCTTTCTTCGGGAGGAATTACTCGCGCGTTTTCGGCATCAATCGTCGTGGTAAAAATCGGCTGAGATTGTTTGCCTTCGTTAGCTACCGCCAGTTCTTCGACGATTAAAAGCCGCGTCGTAAAATCAACATAGACCGCCAGAATCGTTTTTCCGGCAGTCGGCTCGATTGAAAAATCCCCGTATTCGGAAGCTTTACCGGCGTTTATTTTCATATTTTCAGTATTTTCTCAGAATGCGTGTTATTTCCCACATTTCCCTATCCGGCGCGGTGACGGTAAAAAAAGCGCCGCCGTCCGGCGAGTCAAGATAAATATAAGATGTCAGAGAAAGCAGGCTCGTGTCACCCTTTAACGACGGAAAGCCAATTAGATTCACGTCGAGCCTCGCCCGGAATTTTACGCCCTCTATTGCGGACTCCGAATGATGCCTGATTTCGACGCCTCTCCAGTCGGCGTTTTTTATTTCAAAATAGTAAACTTCTTTCTCAAGCCAGACAAAGTCACTAATGTCAGGATGAACCATATCGGGAAAATCGCCTGTATATTCACAGAATCTGTGAGTTTTGCGGGAAAAATCTACAGCGCGCGGAAGCAGCGGCAGCGCGAAGTTCGGATAAAACAGCCGGACGACTTTACAAATCAAGCCGACCCAATCTTCGAGAAACTCGCGCGGCACGTCTTCGACGGCGGTTTTCGTAAAATCGATTTTGATTTCGGAAACTTCTATTTTGTCGAAATGCACCAGACTCATCGGTTGAAATCCGCGTCGGAAATCCCGTTTTCACGGGCGTAGCTTTCGGCTTCCGCCCGGTCGGCAAAAATTTTGATGATGTCGTATTCCCGAAACGCTTTTTTGCCGCCGCGCATAACCTCGATAACCGGTCGCTGCTGCGGAATCGGGTCGTTCAGACAAGTGTCGAGCAAAGCGATTTTCGGCGCGGTCGGAACATTCGGTCGTTTGGATAACGGAAGCTCGACCACGCGGATAATCCGGCAGTCGGCGACGTATTTTGTATATTCCTCGCTGATTTCAACGTCCCTGATAGAATTCTCTTTTGCGTATCTTTCGGCTTCCGTCTTATCTGCGAAAGTTTTTATAACTTCAAAAATGCGGCTTACCCGTTTGCCGTTTTCTTCAAAAGTAATCGCCGGATGCGCTCGCTCGCGTGCTTCTTCGCTCAAACAAGTGTCGAGCAGCGCGATTGTCGGCTTCGGTTTAGCGTCCGCTCTTTTTTGCAAAGGCAGCCCGACGACGCGAATTATTTTGCATTTCGGCGGCTCATAAAGCATCAGGGATTCGTCTCGCACGCCGTATTTTTCGACAAATTCGCGTGCGTCCTTCTGATTTGCGAAAGTTTTTACGACGTCAAATGCCGTCTCGATTTTTTTGCCGTCTCGGGTAATCGTGATTTTCGCTTGGCTGTATTTCAAGCCCGGTTTGCGTTTCGGGCAGATGTCCAGAAGCTGAAATTCGGGAAAATAAATTTCTCCGATTTCTTTTTTGACGAACGGTTCGGCGAAAACGACGACGTAGCACGATGCGTCTTTCTCAAGTTTTTCCTGCGCCATAGAACACCCGTAAAATGTCAGAAACAAGACCAAAAGCAGTAGATGTCGCATTCGTTAAATCCTTTATTTTTTCGGCAGACTTTTCAGAAAATCGCGCATTTCCTGATGCGGATTCGGAGCGACGACTTTTTTAGGAATCTCGCTGTATTTCGGATTGACGTTCAAAGTTTCGGCGATTTTTTTGTTTTCAAAAGTTTTGCGATGAACGATTGCCGGAATTTCCGTATCGACCAGACTGGTTTCGCATCTGGAAAAAAACGCCGGAACTCGCGTTTTCTCCCGGTTTTGAAAAGTGTATTCGCCCGCTTTGATTTCAAAACAGGAAACCTGCAAGACGGTTTTCGCCTCATTCGCTTCTCGCGCGCCGACGTCGCCCAAATCCCGGATGTCTTCGTCTTTAATTTCGCTCTCGCCGCCAGCCCAGCGATAGACGATGATTGCCTTTCCGTTCAGCGCGGGCTGGTCGGAAATTTTTTCCGGCGGCGACATTTTCGCCCATTCGTCCTTTTTCGTGTTCAGCGCATCCACTGTCTTTTTCGAATTTTCTATCTTCTCGCTCAAGATTTTTTTATTCGCTTCCAGCCGCTCGTCGCGCTCGCGTTCTTCCTTGGATTTGCAGCCGAGAATCAGCGTCAGGACGATTAGCAGAAGCGCCGACGCATTTACAAAGTTTCCAGATTTCATAATTTTTGCGCTCCAAAATTTTTGACAGACATAAATAAAATTGCCGTTGGCGATTTAAAGAACTCGTCAATTCTCGGTTTGATACTTTTCCGCCGTTTCTAAAATCGCTTTCCACACGCGTTCAAAGCGTTCTCTGTTTCTCTCCGGAATTGAGCCGTCAAAGACGATGATTGATTTTTTGTTATAAAAAACCATTATCGAGCCGTTTCTGACCTGCGGCGAAAAATCGTAAGCGGATTCGCCTTTTATCCGGTCGAATTGATTTTCCTGTAAAACCCGGTAAAGCTTTTCGACTTCGTGAGGCGGAATTTCCCTCTTGGTTTTCTTGTGACTGTGCCACCCGCTTCCGCTCCCGAACTTAATGTTCTCCGCATCGATGCTGATTGAGCGAAATGAATTGGCTCCCCCATTTTCGGTTAGAACAATGTTTAAATCGGCGGGCATTTCTTCCGGCAGCAGTTTCTCCTGCCCGAACACGCATCCGGTCGAGCAGAGAAAAAAACTCGTTGTTAGAATAATCAGCAGAATTTTGTTCATAATTTCGCGCTCCTAGTGAAAACGTATAAAACTGCTTTTGTAAGCTTTCAGATTCAATGTTTTCGTCGTCTCGAATGTGCCTTTATCGGTCGTTGCCGAAATCAGGACGATAATCTGCGGCGGCAGCCTTTTCAGCGCCTTGTATTTTTTGACGATACTTACGCCGAATGAGCGTGCGGTATCGGATTTTTGCTCGCCGATTTTCAGTTTCTCGACCAATTTTTCGCAGCATTCCGGTTCGGCGAAAGTTACCTTTTCGCCGAAATGCGATGCCTCGTAAGTTGTTTCGTCCGCCGCGATTTCCGCGCCGTCGACGAACAAACGGACTTCGAGTTTTTTTAATTCGTCAGCCGCTTCGGGTTTTGAAGCGTAATTGGCGTGAATCGTCGGGTAATCGCTTTCGATAAGCAGCATTGCGTGATTCGTGACCACGGTGAATTCCATCTGAGCCGATGTCGAACCGGCGGGAATTTTCATTTTGGGACGGATTCCTTCGTTCTCTACGGAATATTCATAACTCGTCCCGCTGCAACCGCTCGAGCAGGCGAAAAACAGGAAACAAAGCAAAGTGTTAATTAAAATTTTCCTCATCTTCTTTTCTCAAGCGCGGCGAAAACTCTATTTGCCAGCAGCGGACGATTTAAGGCTTCATAACTTTCAGCCCAGAGCGGCGCGAGCTGCGCAAAATATTTTTCATCGAAGCTGCTTTCCCAGTAATTTTCCCGAATCACCCAGAGAGCCGTGGCGGGAAAACCACGCCGGAGAAAATTTCGGACGAAATTTAATTCTTCGTCGATATTTTCAAAATCGGGAATTTCCGAATGATTGTAATCCGGCGCGAATTTATCTTTCGGGGCGAGCGCGCCGATTCCGTCCCAACTCGTTTCAAAGCGCCAGCCTTTGGGAATTTCCGGCTTGACTTTTCGATTCCGGTATTTTTTTTCGACTTTGCGGTTAAAAGGGTTGATGTCCAGCAGTTTCGCCAATTTCTCAGCCTTTCGGCGCGCCCTTTTTCGATAATTCACCCAGTAAAGCTGGTCGTTTTCCGTCAGCTTGTTTTCGTAAAAAGTGTTTATCGCTTCGGGCGATAGATGTTTAAGACCTCTGGCAATCATAAATTCAAAGCCCTGTCGGGTGTTTTCGCCGAGACGAAAAACGCCTTCGCCGTCCGCCGGACAAAACTCGCCGACCGGATAATCTTCCGCTTCGAGTTCGGGCGCGTGAACGACGAAACCGTAGCTGATTCCGTCGATTCCGGGACCGCCGAACGGGAAAAGCTCGAACGGGAAATTGACGTAAGCGAAATGCCAATTCATTGTGTCTTCCCAATCCGAATAATCAAAAAACTCCTTGGCGATCGAGCCTTCCAAATCAAACATAAAGCTCAGGTAATAAAGGAAATTACTGTCTTCGGCGGAATCATCCGCGGCGGCGCTGCGCGTTGCGGCGTAAACGTGCAGAAGGATTTTCACAAAGTCGCGCGGGACGCGGAAACCATACAAATTTGATAACTTTTCGACGACTTCGTTTTCGGTCATAAAAATGCTGCGCTTCCCTGCGAATCAATAATAAAGCGAAAGTTATTTTCGCCATCTTTCTTTTAGCCTCGCGCCTTTCTAAAAAACGTTTGAGCCGACCGCTTCGTCTTTCATCCAGGCGGCGACCGGCGTCAGTATGGGAAACCGGTCTCTCAGCCTTTCCAGAACGTCCATCACGGGATTCAGGTGAACCGGTTCGACGACCGCCTTTTCCATCACTAAAATGTAAAGTCTCGCCATCGTCCAGACGACTTTATGACGACTGCCGACCGCGATGCCGCGATAGTGCGGCGGCAGCGGGTCAATATACCAGTCAGCCTCCAGATTTTGCTTTTTCTGGAAATTCCAAATCGCTCCGGCGGTAGTTTTATCGTAAATGCCCGTCGGCAGCGGGCATAGATTATCGGGCGTGCCTCGTTCATACGCCCAGAGATAGCGCAGCATTGCCTGAATCAACAGCACGTCCCAGTTGTCGTTGACGGCTTTCGGTCCGATGCGGTTTCCGACGGTGAAATAATTGAAAACAACTTCGTCGCTCGCTCCTTCGCGAATCACCATTTGTCTGATGATAGGCGCCATATCTCTTTCCCTCCTGCTACCAGTTCTCATAAAACCCGAATCTTCGAACCGGACAAAAAATAAACCCACGGAGAAAAACTGCAAATTAAAAATAAAACGTTCAGACCTGCGCCGAGAATCGGGTAAAACTTTTTCCGGTTCGGGAAAAACAAAGCCGTCAGACTCAAAATCAAACCGACGGCGCAAGCCAAAATCGGTATCAGCGCCAGGAAAAGCATCCAGAGCAAAACGTTCGGCTGGCTTAGATAAATCAAGACCAGCGCGCCGGAAATCAAAAAAGCCGCCGCGCCGGTGATACACGAAGCGATGCCGAGTTTTGAATGCGGTTTTACCGCCTCTTCTGCTGCCGCCGTCCCTATTTGATTTCGCGAAACGGAATTGAAAGCCTCGCCTTCGTTCATCACTCTCATAAGTTTTTACCCGCAAAAAACCACATACCGGCGAAAGCGACTCCGACGCTGAGCGCGTTCGCCAGACAAAGCCACCAAAAAACCGCCCTGGTTTTTTCCAACTTAAAAAATCTCCGCAAAACAAAATTTTCGACCGCCGCGTTGACCAGCACCGCCAAAACAAACGTCGCCGCCCAACTGACATAACTGAACGATCCGAGGTCGAACAGCTCGTAAATCAGTAAACCCAAAGTAAATTCCCAGACGAGACCGGTGAAAGGAATCAGGACGATTCCCAACAGTAAAGAAGCGGCGTTCATCGCCGCATCTGCAAGCGCCGCGCGCTTCAGGCTAAAGCCCGTCAGCCGCCGCACAAAGAAATATTCGATGACCAAACCCGCCGCGACGACCGGGATTGTCAGCAGCTGACCTTCCAGAAAGAGCGCCGCCCAGACGAGATTGGCTAATACGGGATTCGGCAGTTTCATACGTTACAAATCAGAAGATTGCGAAATATAACGGGACACACGAGCCTTTCTCATTGCGGCGGAAGATTACTAATCGGATTGCCCCACCAGCCGCCGTTCAAAAGCGCGCGGTTGATTGTGCCGTCACTCGTGCCTTCGATTTTGACCGGCACAAGGATTATGTCGTGACCTTCCGCGATTTCTTTGCCGATTCCGCTGCCGACCGGCTTTGCGTCTTTCCCGATTGTGAATTTAAACGAGCGCGCCAGCGCGCCTTTGCGATGCACTTTGATTTCGTATTCACCCGGATTTTCATAGACTTTCCACCAGCCTTCGTAACTGTCGCTGTCGGGTTTTTCGAGCAGCGCGTTGAATTTGAAGCGAAGTCTGGAAAAATCCAGCGCGTTGTTCTCCGCCGCCACGTATTCCTGGTCCATTCCGAACGACGTTTCGGAAACGGTTTTGCCTTTATAAATCAGATAGGCTTTGGCTTCCGGGCTGGAAGTTTCGCCTTTAATCCACAGCCACGCCGTCATTTGACGCGGCGTGTATTCGTCCTTCGAGCTGCCGACAAAGGCGACGGGCAGCCGCCAGTCGTAGTCGATGTAATAATAAAAATTTTTGTTAAAGGCGGGATTTTTCGCCGGGTTGAAAAGATATTTGCCGACCGTGAATTTTCCCGCATACAAAACCGAGTTTGCCGATTTTATCTGAAAGCCGTGAACGCCCGTTTGAGTCGTGGCGGCGTCGGCTTCCAAATCGTTGCCGCAGTCGGAAACGGTTCGCCACTGAATCTCGCCCGATTCGTCGTGCGCGCAGTCCATCTTAAAAACCGGTTTGCCAGCCGGGTCGGTAAATTCGACCGAAATTTTAGCCAATTCCGCGAGATTCCCGCCGAGATTAAAGCTAATCTTCGGCGTCCAGCGCCATTCGGCTTGCCCGCGATGCGTCCGCAGATTAATCTTCAGCGTCGTTTTATCGACAAACGCCGACTGCGCAAACGCGCCGACCGACAGCAATATCAACATCAAACCGGTTCCGAACATTTTTTTCACAAAAAATCTCTCCTTTTTAATTTTCAAACCGGCTTCGATTTTATTTTTATGCCGCGCAAAAGTATTTAGACAACGATGAGATTTCGGTGAGAACTCGGTGAGATTTGCTTTGCGGCGCGTCTTTTTCACGAATAAACGCCGAATTTTATTGATTAACTAATTTCGGAGCTTCGATTTTCGTTTCCTTATCGTAATCGTAGACGATGGACGTCTGAACAGGCGTTCCGCCGTAAACGCCTTCGGTATCGACTCTCAAGGGCAGTCCGGTATCAGTCGCCACCCAGACTTTTGAAGCCGATTCGCCGCCGTAAGAACTTTTGAATTTATAAACGACGGTTTCTTTCCCGTTCAGATTCTCTCTGCCCGCAGCTTCAAAATCCTTCATCGAGGTAAAATACTCGTCCGTCATACTGCCGCGCATATCTTTGGCGGAAGGCGCTTGCCCGGCGGGCATTTTCGTCCATTTCCCGTCGTTGGTACGACTGTAAGAATCGCCGCCGGTGATGATTATTTCGCTATTGTAATTTGAAATATTATTTTTAATCCAAAATCTGTCGGGCGCGTTAAAATCAATCTCGGTTTCGATTTCGGCTTGGGCGTTTTTCGTTTTGACGATCGAATGATAAAACTTTGCGTCCATAAACTTTCTAAACGCCGCCTGGACGGCGTCTTTCGGGTCGGTCGATTCGCTGACGCCGCCTGCGCCGCCGAAAGGCGACTTAAAGCCCTGACAACCGAAACCGAAGGTCAGCAAAATTACGATAATTGTTAAATTCGTCAGCGCTTTACCTTTCTCCATTTTTCCGCTCCTTTCCGCTTCAAAAATAATTGTATTCTTCGTCCAGTTTTCTTAAATCGACGTCGGGAAAACCGTAATTTTCAATCAGAATTTCTCTGGAAAAAGCGCGCGATTTCGGGTCGATTAATAAACAAAGGTCGTCTTTCAGCTCGGCGAACCATAGTCAATCTGAGTAAATCCCGCGCCCTTAAATTCTCCATTATTTTTCTCCCGGACCTCGCGGGAAAACCGGTTTGAACAGCTCGACATAGACGGTTTTGTCTTCCAGTTCCGCCGGTCGCAACTGCAATTCTTTCGTTATCTGCCAGACGCCGTCGTTTATACGCCAGCCTTCCTCGTAAAATTTGAGCGGCTTGCCCAAATCTTTAACGACGTAAAGTTTTATCGCCTCGGCTTCGGGCGGCGTATAAACTATTTTCGCCGGTTTGCTTTTGTCGGCGCTCCGCGGCATTCGTTGTTTTTGCGGAATTAACGTGTAAATTTTTCTGAAATCGATTTTTTCCAGACCGCTCGCGGGCGAAAACTCGACTATCCGAACGTATTTTCGGAAACCTTTTTTGGCGGGCGGCTCGGAAAATATCGCCAGCTCGCTTAAAACATTGCCGTTAATGTCGGGCAGCGGGCGCAAGTATCGGTCGCCGCGAAATTCGTAAACGTAATGCGCCGCGACCACGAATTTCGTGTGGTTTTCCAGAATCTTCAAAACCACGATTCCGTGATAATTCCGCCGCATTTTCCGGCTGTAAGCCGTGTACAGATAAGCCCGAAACTCGGCTTCGCGATAAATAAAAAAGCCTTCCGCCGCGTCCAGCAGCTCAAAGTCCTTTCGAAAAAGGCTTTCCTCCGAAGACATCGCTTTGCGCTCGGAATCGAACTCGACGTCTTTTTCCAAAGCCGCTTTTTTAACGGCTTCCGTCTCTGCCGCCGGAAGATTTTCGACCGCCGGCTGCAAGGCGTATTTTTTCGGAACGTCCGCCGTTCCGTCCGCGATTAAAGTTTTATTTTCCTGCCCGAAGCCGTTGCTCATAAACGCCGCCGTCAATGCCAAAACCAAAAATGCTCTCATTTTCTTTCTCGCCGGACTTTCTTACAACGCTCCGACCGCGCGTAAAAAGATATAAATGTCATAAACGATTCCGCCCGCCGTCAGAACGCCGACGGCGATTCCCAAACCGGCGAAAAGCCGCGCGGTTTCTTTCTGAAAAAACGCTGCGATTCCTGTCAAGATTGCCGCAACAGTCAATAAAAGTAAGATTGCGGAAAAAACGACCGGAATATTAAAACCGATTTCGCCGTAAAAAGAATTGGCAAATAACACCAGCCCCCAGATTGCCGCGCATAGAACACTGCCGGCGAGCGACACCGCGCTGAATTTTGACGAATGCGATTTGCTGCGAATGTCTTCCATTAATTTTTGTCCAATTCTTCGGCTATTTTTCGCACGAAATTTTCGGCGAATTCCGACCATTTGTCGGACTCGATTTCAAACCGCAGCGAGCCGCTGGCGTATGAGCCGTTGTGACAGCTGCCGCCGCCCGAAACTCGCAGAACGGTTTCAGACGACTGCTCGATGCGGGCTTCAAAATCCGCGTAGTAATGCTCCGAGCCGACCGAATTATCGGTAAATCGGTAGTCTTCCCGGATATCGTAGCAAAACTCGCCGTTTCGGAATCTGTAATGCGTCACGTTATTTATATCGAGCATCATTTCTTCCGGCTCGCGGCAAATTACGGTCACGGTTTCGCTTTGACTTTTGCCCAGAATTTGAAAGACGCACGCAGCCTGTTTCCGAAAAGCGTCCACGAAATATATATCGTTAACGTTTAATTCCCAACGGCTTTTTATTTGATTTTCCATAAAATTAAAACGCGCCGAAAATGTCGCCGACGAACTCGAAAATTTCCTTGACGCCCGGCGGCAGGCGGTCGTATCCGGCGTGAATCAGCCACGCGATGGCGGCAAACGTTGCCCCCAAAATCAGCAGAAAGGCGAACACCTTCGGCGTTCCCGTAATTTCCCCGACCGCATCTTCGACCGCTGCTCTGGCTTCGACGAGCGAAAAAGTCGCTTTCCGGTCGGCATCATTTGTCAGATTTCGCAGTTTCCAGGCGAGCCTCGTGCGGTAAGTTTCCACGCCGCAATATCCGCAAACCGCCGCCAAATCGTCGGGCTGGTATCGAATAGCTCCGCCGCATTGCGGGCAGTCGGCGATTTCCGCTTTGCCGACGTTTTCGTTTAACTCGATTTGCGGCAAAGCCTTTTTCAGCCTCGGACTCCAAACTACAAAACCGAAAAACAGCGAAATTACCCAAAACCAGTTCGAGAAACTTCCCAGCGCCGAAAACGCCTTAAGCAGAGCGTTGGCGGAAAGATAAGTTTGATACGGCTTGAAATTTCCTTTGTTAATCAGAACGAGCGCGGCGGCGAAAGAAAACGCGAGCCACGCCGCCAGCAAAGCGGTCGCGTATCGAATCCAATTAGAGCTTATGAAACGCGCCCGTTCGAGATAAACGGCAGCGGCGCGAATTTTTTCGTTAATTTCGCCTCGCGCGCAGGCGACATCAAAATAATTTTCGGGCGCGGAGGTTTTCGCTCCGCAATTCGGACAAGTCATTTCGTTTGCGCGCAAAGGCACGCCCGCGCCGCAATGACGACAATTTATCGGCGCGAGTCGAGGCAAATTGTCTTCGGAAATCGATTCGACAGCCGCGCCGGTCTTTCCTTTATTCTTTTCTCTCTTTCCCGCTTCGGTCGTCCTCAAAAATTCATAGATGACCAAACCGACCAATCCGGCGAATCCGAGAGTTTGCAGAACGAAGGTTAAAACGACGAGATGTTTCAGAATCCCGCCGGTCGCCGAAAAGCCGACGCCGAAAAATACGTTTAAATCCATGACCGTTTGACTTTGCGCCGCAAAACCTTTGTCTGACCTTTGCTGCCTCAGTTATAAGCTTTACAACGAGTAGTTGATGTGAATCGGATTGTCTCCGAATTGTCCCCAGAAGAAAGACCAGGTCGTTGCGTTGGTTGACCTTCTGATGCGAAACTCGTTGGTGAAAAGAAGATAAACGCCGAGGTCGGATTTTCCGTCGCCGTCAAAATCGCCTCCCGCGTAAGGAAACGTCCAATCCTGGTTAGTTCGTCCCCACATTATCGGAATGTGCCCCGTGCCGCCGCCGTCGCGTTCTTTGATATACCAATTAAGCGTGTAACTTTTGCCCTCTCGCACCACGCAAAAATCCGTTTTCCCGTCGCCGTCATAATCGCCCGGAGCAATCTCGTCGCCAACTTTGCCGAAAGCTATCAGTTCATTTCCGCCGTCGGACGAGCGCCGCAGAGAAAATGTGGCGTTGCTGTTGTCGCGGATGCAGAAATCAAGTTTCCCGTCGCCGTCGAAATCGCCGCGATAAGGAAAATGATATTCTCCGGCGCCCCAATGAAAGGTCGTGTTGACGCCGCTCAGATTGTTCAGCGAGCCGCGATAAATGTATCTGTTTCCGGCGGAAATGTGATACCTGCGGTAAAGCGCCGGGTCGGCTTTGCCGTCGCCGTCGTAGTCACCGGCAACCAGAAATGCCCAATCGCCCTGCTGTCCCATGACTTCGGTTCGCAGGCTGGCGTTCGAGCTGTTCAAAATATAAAAGGCGCTCTGTCCCGGCTCGCTCGACGGTCGCCAGACGGCGATGTCCGTCCTGCCGTCGCCGTCGTAATCAGCCGGAACGAGCGTGTCCGAAGCGACAAGACCGAAGACTGCGCCGGTCGGAACGCCGGTGCCGCTCGGGTAAATTGACCAGTCGAGGTTAACGCCGTTCGGGTTTGTGCGGAAAACGACAAAATCCGACCGCCCGTCTCCGTCGAAATCGTGCAGCGTTTCCGCTTTAGCGAGACTCACATTCGCCAGTAAAAAAATGCCCGCTAAAATGGCGCTGATAATTTTTCTCATATCTTAACTCCTGTAAATTTTTAATCGGAAATCTTGCCGAAGTCCCGATGATGACCTCGTAACGCAAACGCAGTTACCATCAAAATCCCCGGCAAGTCACGCAGTCGCCTTCCGGGCTTTACTCCGGAGGCTTTGATAAAGCCCGGAAGGCGACTGCGATATTGTGTTCGGCTAATAACCTAAACCTCACTCCGCCGCGACGAAATCGATAGTTCCGGCGTCGCCCGAAACGTTAATCGCGCGACGCGGCTGGGCGAACGTAAAATTCTTTGCCGAAACGCCGACGATAACGGTTCCGAACGGAACATCGTTAAAGCGGTAGTAACCGAAGGGATTTGTCCGCGCCGTGTGCTTTCTGCCGTGCGCGTCCATCGAGAAAAGTACGGCGTTGCTGACGCCGCGACCATCTGCCGCGACGACGCGACCGCCAAGCGTGAATGTATTTATCGGATTATTCCCGCCTTCAATCACCGTGACATTGTTGCTGCCGTAATTGGCAACGTAGGTTTTGCCGGTGACCGGATTAACGGCGACGTCGTTG
>DASVRL010000385.1:0-10618 GCA_036388635.1 Pyrinomonadaceae bacterium | reverse complement strand
CCGGTGTTCTGCGGCGGCAGCTGAAACTATCTTTCCAGAAATTTCGGCAGAATTTCGGCAATCGCCTTTAAATTCTGATGAATCCGGTTGAGTTCGGCAAAGCTCAGAATCGTTAAAACACCGGCTAATTCGTGAAATTCGCGTTCGAGTGATTGCCTGGCGCGGTTGGTGTCGCGCTCGGAGGCGAGCACGAGAAAAGGTTTGGTGCGCTGGGCGTCGTGGGCGCGTTTTAATTTGGCAAAAGCCGAGTCGATGTTGCCTTTGCTCTGCACTTCAAAAATATGCGAAAGCCTTTGCGCGGAACGTTTTTCGCGCCAGACGACGTCGTAATATTCAAACTCGGTTTCGGCGTCGTAGCCCAAACTCGCGCCGATTTCGACGAGCATTTCCTGAATCTGCCGGTGATTTAATTCCTTTTGTTCGGGCTTGGAAATCTGAAAGCCTTCGGTTTCGCTGGCGACGCTTCGTTTTCCCTTCTCGGTCAGATTCCAGAAACCGCGATGGCGCTCTAAAAGACCTTTTTCGTCCAATTCTTTTCCCGCCTTTTGAATCAGCTTTCGCCAGTTTGCCTTCGTGCCGTTACGGATTTCGCGAATCTCGGTTTCGGTGAGTTGCGGAAAATATGCCGTCAGGCGCTCGTATAAAAAACGCACGTCTTCCGCGCCGCCGATGGCGTATAACTCCTGCAAAACGGGCATTTCGATGGCTGAAGACTTTGGAAAAGGCATTCTTTGATTTTCGGTTTCAGATTTTCGATGGCGATTTCAGATTCGTTTTATTTTTAAACGATTTTTTCGTGTTCATCAAATGTCTTTGTCAAAACATCGGATTTTAAAGCGTCCAGTGTTTCGGTTAATCGCCGCTCGAATTGCCGGGTCAAAGATTCGGCGCTGAAATTTTTATCGACCGAAACGAGCTGCGGCGCGCCGATTTTCACAAAAATTTCCGGTTTAAAATCGCCGAGAAATTCATAGCGAATCGCCAGCGGAACCGCCGAAACCCGAGCGGCTTTTTCGACCACGCGCGCCGCGCCGCGGTAAAAATTCAGCGGTCGCCCGTCATTCGGCAAAATCTCGCCCTGCGGAAAAATCCAGAGCGTGCGGTTTGAATTTTCTTTCAGCAAAGCTGCCGCGTAATTCAGGCTTCGCGCGGCGCGGCGCGGGTTTTCCCGGACGACGGAAAACGCTCCGAGGCGGCGAAAGAGAAACAGCTTTTTCAATTGCATCTCTTCCATCATTATAAAACTGTCTAATCGAGCCGCGCGCGAAATCTGAAAAGCGACCAGCCCGTCCCACCAGCTCGAATGATTCGCATAGATTAAAAAAGGCGTATCGGGATTCCGGTTTTTTAAAAAATCCAGCCCCGAAACACTCAGCGAACGAAAGCGACGTTTGAATAAATTGCGGTTGTAGACGGCAAAAATTTCTTCAAACCAACGGCTTTTCTTCGCTTCGAGCATACAGGAAATTTTAAAGCGTGGACGCAAAACGGCAAGGTCGCAGAGAATTTAAGACAAAGATAAACGAAAAAGGCGAGAATGTTTTCTTTAATTTACTTTCAATTATCTCTCTTTGTGTCTTCGCGGTCTTTGGGTCTTTGCTTCAACCTTTTCTTTATTCGGTTTCACTTTTATAAATTCGCGTCACGCGGCGGCTGATTCCGCACGTTACCTCGTAGGAATTCGTGCCGCAATGCGCCGCCAGTTCTTCCGCCGTGATTTTTAATCCGTTTTGCTCGCCGATTAAAATTACTTCGTCGCCGACTTTTACGTTCGGCACCTCTGAAACGTCAATCAAAGTCCAGTCCATCGAAACGCGACCGGCGACTCGGGCGTATTCGCCGCCCGCGATTGCCCGCGAGCAGTTTGAAAAGCCGCGCATATAGCCGTCCTGGTAGCCGATCGGAATCGTCGCCAGCAGCGAATCTTTGGCGGCTGTCCAGGTGCGGTTGTAGCCGACCGTTTCGCCTTCGGGAACACGCTTGAGCAAGGAAATTTTTGTATGCAGCGTCAGCACCGGCTTCAAATCCGGCGGATTGACGGTTTTCGGCAAAACGTCCCACCACAAACCGTACAAAATGCCGCCGAGCCGCACCATATTGCCTTTCGCGTTTTCGTAACCGATAGCGCCGGGCGAGTTGGCTAAATCTTTATACGTCGGGCGAAAGCCTTTTTCGTGAAAAATTTCGACTGTTTCGTTAAAGCGGCTGATTTGCAGATTCGTAAATCGTTCGTCGTTGTCAGCCGCCGCAAAATGCGTCATCACGCCGTCGACTTTCAGATTCGTAAACCTTTTCAATTCTTCGGCAAACTCTCTGACCGCATCAAATCGAACGCCGATGCGGTTCATTCCCGTATCGACTTTAACGTGGACGTCGGCGACGACGCCTCGCTCTTTCGCCGCCCGGTCGAATTTTTCGGCGATTTCCAGTCGAAAAATCGTCGGCGTCAGGTGATATTCGAGCAATTCGTTTTCCTGTCCCGACCAGAAGCTGCCCAGACACAAAATGTGCTTGCGAATACCGTTTTTTCTAAGCTCGATGCCTTCTTCCGGCAGGGCGACTCCGAACCAGTCGATGCCGGCTCGTTCCAGCGTCCGCGCGCACGGCAGCGCGCCGTGACCGTAGGCGTCGGCTTTGACGACCGCCATATACTTGACGTTTTCGCCGATGCGTTTTTTAACGGATTGCAGGTTAAAGGCGAGATGGTCGAGATGTATTTCTGCCCAGGTCGGACGGGTTGCATTTATCATTTATCATTTATCATTTTTTTCTGCGGTAAATGATAAATGATAAATGATAAATGATAAATGTCCAATGTATTTACCAGTTCATTTTCTCGCGCAGGTTCGCGATGTGCGCCGTGTGATGACGGCTGTGCCAGGCATAAAGCGCCGTCAAATATTCCAGATTGATAAGCCCGTGATCCGGATGATTCAACTCGCGCGTAAACGCTTCGTCCGACAGCGAAGCCAGCAAAATAAACCAACGCTCGTGCAAAGCGTCAATCAGCTTGAGCGAAATTTCCACCGGCACGTTCGTCACATCGGTCGTCTGCGCCCAATCCGATTCTTCATATGTTTTTATCGTCGGCTTGTCTTCCGTCAGCGCCAGCTTGAAACGGATGAAGCTGTTCATATGGCTGTCGGCGATGTGATGAATCAATTGATGAATCGTCCAGCCGCCGTCGCGATACGGCGTCTGCAATTGTTCCTCGTTAAAACCGGCAATCGCCTGCTTTAACCTGACGGGCAATTCTTCGATAGCTTGAATCGAAGCGACGCGACTCGCCGCACCGTTTGCCGCGTCAAAGGAAAATTTCCCAATCGGATAACGTAAATCTTCGCTCATTTTATTCTCCAAAATAATTCTCGAATCTGGTAAATTCTTTCAAAAAAGCCAGTTTGACCGTACCGGTCGGACCGTTGCGCTGTTTTGAAATAATTAATTCCGCGATTCCGGCGTTTTCTTCGGTCGGTTTGTAATAATCGTCGCGGTAAATAAAGGCGACCACGTCGGCGTCCTGCTCGATGCTGCCCGATTCGCGCAAATCCGACATCATCGGTTTCGGCGGATTACGCGCTTCGGGCGCGCGCGACAATTGCGAAAGCGCGACCACCGGAACGCCCAACTCTTTGGCTAACCCTTTTAATTCGCGCGAGATTGCCGAAACTTCCTGCTGGCGCGATTCCGTCCGGCGCGAGCCCGACATTAACTGCAAATAATCGACGACAATCAAATCCAGCTTTTTCTGCTCGGCAATCAAGCGGCGCGTTTTCGCGCGCATTTCCAGAACCGAAATTCCCGCCGTGTCGTCGATAAAAATCTTCGCTTCCGACAAAGTCCCGATGGCTTCGGCAAGTCTGCCCCACTCGTCGCGCGTCAGAAAACCGCTGCGAAAACGATGCGCGTCGACTTTCGCCTCCGAGCTGAGCATTCTCATCACCAGCTGTTCTTTCGACATTTCCAGCGAAAACACGGCGACCACCGCGTTTTCCAGCGTCGCGGCGTTTTGCGCCAAAGTCAGACACAGCGCGGTTTTGCCCATACTGGGGCGCGCGGCGACGATAATCAAATCCGTCTGCTGTAAGCCGGAAGTCATCTGGTCGAGGTCGCGGAAACCGGTCGAAAGCCCGGTCAGCGCGTGGCTTTCGCGGCGAGCGTATTCCTGCACTTTCGCCAGAACGGTTTCGGCGACCGGCTTGATGTGCGAAAAGCCCTGCCGCGTTCGCTCGTCGGCGAGCGCGAAAATCGCCTGTTCGGCGTGGTCGAGCACGACTTCGGCGTCTTCTTCTTCGGACAGAGCTTCGCTGACGACCTGGTTGCAGACTTTGATCAGATTTCTGATAACCGCTTTGTCGTGGACGATTTTGGCGTAGTGCGCGATGTTCGAAAAATGCGGTAAGCCGTAGGTTAAATTGGTGATGGTCGCTACGCCGCCGATGTTTTCCAGTTGTCCTTCTTTACGGAGTTCTTCGCCGATGAGAATCGGGTCGATTTTGTCGCCGCGCTCGAACAGATTAGACATCGCCCGAAAAACTCTCCGGTGCAGCGGCGAATAAAAATCGTCCTGGCTTAAAAGCTCGATGGCTTGCGAGATGAGCGTATTGTCCAGCAGAATCGCGCCCAGAATAACGCGCTCGCTTTCCGGACTACTCGGCAGCGGTTTTTCGAGAAATTGTTCGCGCGCGAACTCTGTGTTTGTTGACGCCATTTACGCAAGTAATCAGTAGTCGGTAACCGTTAGTCATTAGAGCGACTCGATTCACACAAAAACTGAGCTTTAGATTTTGCCGGAAAAAAAGACCGCAAGATTTTCGTCTTGCAGTCTTAGATAATAACCGAAAACGGATAAACAACCAAAGGAAATTCTTCGATTTATTTTTCCGAAAAAGACTAGGCTTCGGCGGTTTCGTCGGAAGTTTCCGTCGGTGCGGCGACCGCTTCCGGCGCATCTTCCTTGACCGGAGCCGCGCCGCCTTCCGCCGTCACGATGACCGGAACGTTTAAAGTCACTTCGCGGTGCAGTTTGACCGGAACGGTGTATTCGCCCGTTTCCTTGATCGCATCTTTCAAAGTGATTTTGCGGCGGTCGATTTCGTAACCTTTCGCCTGCAATGCCTGCGCGATGTCCATCGAAGTCACCGAGCCGAAAAGAACTCCGTGCTCGCCCGCTTTGCGTTCGAAACTGAGCGTGATGTCGCGCATCTGTTCGGCTTGCGCTTCCGCCGTCTGTCTTTCGGTGGCGACTTTTTTCAGCAGCGCAGCGCGCTCATTTTCAACTTTTTTGACGTTGCCCTTCGTGGCGAGCGTGGCGATATTGCGCGGCAGCAGATAATTGCGCGCGTAACCGGCTTTGACTTTGACGATTTCGCCGCGTCCGCCCAAATTATCAACGTCTTCACGTAATAAAACTGTGGTATTAGCCATTTTATAAATCTCCTTTTTAAACGGTCTTCGGTCTTTGGTCTTTCGTTACAGAATGATGCTCGATATTAAAGCAAAATCGAAGACCGAAGTTCGAAGACCAAAGACCGTTTTCAAATATTTAATCGCCGACAAACGGCAGAAGCGCCATCGCGCGGGCGCGCTTGATGGCGCGTGAAATGCGGCGTTGGTCTCTGGCGGAAATTCCCGAAATACGACGCGGCATAATTTTTCCGCGTTCGGGCACAAAGCGTCGCAAATAATCGATGTCTTTCCAATCGACGTATTCAGGCACAGACTGGCGCGGGCGGCGACGGACAAAACGGCGTTGCCCTTTGTCCATTCTCGGCATATCGCCCGCGACGATTTCATTCATTTCAAAATCTCTTTCAGCGTCCATTTTATTTTATAAAACTCCTTTCTTTACTGATTATCCTGGGCTTCAGATGCCGTCTCCGCCGCTGGCGTCGGTGCCGGTGCCGGTGCCGGTGCTGCTGCTGTTGCTGCGGCTCCGGAATCGCTGCCTCTGAAACCGCTGCGAGCGGGTCTGTTTTTCTCACGCTTGGCGCGCAGCTTTTCCGCCGTTTTGCGTTCTTCGTCGACGCGCACGGTCAGATAACGCATAATCAAATCGTTGACGCGCATACGGCGTTCGAGTTCGGCGATTTCGCGTCCCGAGCCTTCGATTTCAAAAAGAACGTAATAACCTTCTTTTTTGCGATTGATTTCATACGCCATTTTGCGGCGTCCCATATCATCGACGCGCAAGACGTTGCCGCCCTGGTCGGTGATAATCGTCTGTAAATTATCGTTCAATTTCGCAATATCGTCGTCCGCCGCATCGGGCGTCACGATATACATTACTTCGTATACTCTGTTAGCCAATTTCTTATCCTCCTTTTGGCTTTCCAGCCTCGCGCTTTTCGGGCGAAGCAAGAAGGGCTTTGTTTGAAGGCGAAAGGCTAAGGGATAAAGGCTAAAAATTTCGACTTTCGATTTTTTCTTTATCCTTTATCCTTTCGCCTTTATCCTTTAGTTAAATCGCGCCATCGCCCGTTCCACGCCGTCGCGAATGACGGCGCGCACGGCGGCGGCGCTTTCCTCTAAAACTTTTTCGAGCGTTTCAAAATCCGCTTTTGAAAACTTTTCCAGCACGAAACGTTTCGTGTCCGAAACGGGATGCGCGGGCTGGATGCCGATTCGCAGCCGGATGAATTCTTCCGTCCGCAAACAACCGATGATCGATTTCAAACCGTTATGCCCGCCCGCCGAGCCTTTCGGTCGGAGGCGAATTTTGCCGAACGGCAAAGCCAAATCGTCCGTTACGACGACGAGCCTTTGCTTGTCTCTTCCCGGTTTTTTCAGCAAACACGAAAGCGACTCGCCGCTCAGGTTCATATAGGTTTGCGGTTTGACCAGCTCGACCCTTTGGTTTTCAATCTCGGCGCGCCCCAAAAGCGCCCGGCATTCTTCGCGTTTGACCGGCGAATTCGTTTCCCGAGCCAGACGGTCAACCAGCATAAAGCCGAGGTTATGACGTGTTTGCTCGTAAGCCGCGCCCGGATTTCCCAATCCGACGACGAGCCAGTTTTCAGACAGCGAATTCATCGGTTGGCGAAAATCTTACTCGGCGTCTTCGGCGTCTTTACCGACCACTTCCGGCTCGCCGGCAGCTTCGGTTTGCGGTTCGAGTTCTTCTTCTCTGACGATTACCACAGCCGCCACCAGGGTTTCCGGCGCTTCGTGAAGTTCGAGATTGGCGTCGGCTTTGATGTCCGAAACGTGAACCGATTCGCCCGCTTTCAAATGCGTAACGTCGATTTCGATAAAATCGGGAATGTTCGCCGGTTCGCACAAAAGCTTGATTTCACGAAGCGATTGGTCGAGCACACCGCCTTCGGCTTTCACGCCTTCCGGTTCGCCGACCAGATGAATCGGCACGGTCACTTCGATTTTTTCGCCTTTGGTCAGGCGTCGCAAATCGGCGTGAACCAGGCGACCTCGCAAAGCGTCAATCTGCCGGTCCTGAAAAATCACGTCGCTCGCGCCGACGCCGTCGATATCGAGCGAAAAAACCGTATTTGCTCCCGAATCGGAACGCAAAATCGCGGCGAGCTCGCTGAGCGCGGCGACAACCGCGACGGATTCGCCGCCGCCGCCGTAAACGACCATCGGCACTTTGCCTTCGCGGCGCAATCTGCCCGTATCGTTTTTTCCGCGTCCTTCTCTTTTTTCTGCTTTTACAGTAACTTTTTCTGCCATAATTTTGACCTTATATTTTGGTCTTTGGTCTTTGGACTTCGGTCTTCGTTAAAAACAATGCTCAAGGTTGAGCAATAAAAAATCGAAGACTGAAGTCCAAAGACCAAAGACCGCTTTTTAAATAAACAACGACGAAACGCTTGTTTCATCGTGAATTGATTTAATGCCCTTGGCTAATAATTTAGCCACGCTCATCACGGCGATTCTGCCTTCGGCTTCGAGCGCCTGGGCTTGCCCGCCGAGCGGAATCGTGTTCGTGACAATTACCTTTTCGATATGCGAATTGCGGATATTTTCCGCCGCTCCGCCGGACAAAACGGCGTGCGTAAAACCCGCAAAAATTCTTTTCGCGCCTTCTCTGTAGATCGCGTCGGCGACTTTGCAAATCGTGCCGCCCGTATCGCACATATCGTCGATTATCACGCAGTTTTTGCCTTCGACCTCGCCGACGACGTTCATTACTTCGGCGACGTTCGCCTTCTCGCGGCGTTTATCGACCAGCGCCAGACCGGCGTCCAGTCTTTTGGCGTAAGCGCGCGCTCGTTCCGCGCCGCCCGTATCCGGCGCGACGACGACCAAATCGTCGAGCGGATTATCCTGAAAATATTTGACCATAACGGGCGCGGCGTAAATATGGTCGACCGGAATATCAAAAAATCCCTGAATCTGCGACGCGTGCAAATCGATCGTCATAATCCGGTGCGCGCCGGCGGTCGTTATCAGATTTGCCACGAGCTTGGCGGCAATCGGCACGCGCGGTCGGTCTTTTTTGTCGGAACGCGCATAACCGAAATACGGAATCACTGCCGTCACGCGTTCAGCCGAAGCGCGCACAAACGTGTCAATCATAATCAGCAGTTCCATCAAATGCTGGTCGGTCGGCGGACAGGTCGGCTGAATGATGAAAACATCCGCGCCGCGCACGTTTTCCTGAATATGGAAATTATATTCGCCGTCGGAAAACCGGGTCGTGTTCGCCATTCCCAAATCACAGCTCAAATGGCGGCAGATTTCCTCGGTTAAAACCGGGTGCGCATTGCCTGAAAAAATTTTGACGTTACCGTTGACGCTCATTATGACTTGCGATTTGCGATTGGCTTCGGATTTTGCTTCGCCAAAACTTCTGTTTCGGGAATAATCGCGCGCCGAGAAATTTTCGGCGCGATTATTCCGAAAAATAAAAATTTCCCTTATCCAAGCAAAAATCTAAAATCTAAAATCTAAAATAAAAAAGACAACTCAATCGAGAGTTGTCCGTCAGTTTAAAATAAAAACATGGCTGGGGCGGGAGGACTCGAACCTACGAATGCCGGATCCAAAGACCGGTGCCTTACCACTTGGCTACGCCCCAACGAAAATTTATTGTTTTAGAAACTAATCGGAAACAACTTTTCACTCATTCCGAGCGCTTCGCGATATTTAATCCGCGAGATAGTTGCTACGGCAAACATTCGCCAGTTTTGATTGTCATCAAGGGCTTTTAATGTCGCTTGCCGTGTTTCTTGTTTGTCAAAGACTGCAAAAACGCTTGCGCCGCTTCCCGTCATCAACGCGCGGCTGGCGCCGGATTCCAGAAGCTTTTCTTTCACGCGTTTGATTTCGGGCTGGATTTTGAAAACGCTCGCCTCAAAATCGTTCATTAAAGCAGATTGCCGTAAATTCAGCTTTTCGGCTTCACTACGGCAAAGTTTGAGAATACTTTCCGGCGGCTGATTTGTCAAGCGAAGCGCCTTTAAACCGGCGAAAGCTTTCGCCGTCGGAACGTCGATTTTCGGCGCGACGACGAGCATAAATTTTTCTTCCCGTTCGTCAACCGGGAAAATTTCCGTGCCGCGCCCGCCGCCGCCCGCCGTTCCGCCGAAAAAGAAAAACGGCACGTCCGAGCCGAGTTCGGAGCCGATTTCACACAGTTCTTCAAATTTAATTTCGATTTGCCAGAGCTTTGCCAATCCGAGCAGCGCGATTGCCGCGTCCGATGAGCCGCCGCCGAGTCCGCCCGGCGCGGGGATTCGCTTTTCCAGATGAATCCTGGCGCCCGTTTTTATTCCGAACTTTTCGCGTAAAGCCAGCGCCGCGCGGAAAATCAAATTTCTCTCGTCAACCGGAATATGCGGCTGGTCGCAGGTCAAAACAATTTCGTTATTTTTGTAAAACGTCAGATTATCGTGCAGAGAAATCGTCTGAAATGCCGTGCAGATTTCGTGAAAACCGTCGTCGCGTTTGTCGAGCACGCGCAGAAACCAGTTTATCTTGGCAAACGCCGGAAGCGTGAATGAATCCATGAATAATTAATGCCAAGCGCAAAATATCGGGATTTAAGATTCAGGATTAAATATTTCCCTGCATTTTGCGCTTGGCATTTATTTTAACGCTTTTCTGTCGAGTTTGGCTTTGATACGATTTGTGTCTTCCGCTCCGGAAGCGAGATTTAAGGCTTTTTGCCAGGCTGCGCGCGCCAGCTCCGTTTTATTTTGTTTCTGGTAAACGTCGCCGAGATGTTCATAAATCGTTGCCGAATCGGTGCTGCGCCGCACCGCGCTTTTCAGATGCTTTTCCGCTTCGTCAAATTTTCCGAGCTTGAAATAAGCCCAGCCTAAACTGTCCTGGTACGACGGATTGTTCGGGTCGATTCTGACCGCCTGCTGAATCAATTTTAAGGCTTCGTCAAATTTTTCATTGCGCTCCAGCATAAAATAACCCAGATTGTTCAGCGCAATCGGATTGCCGGGCGTTTGTCTCAGGATTTCGCGCAGCGTCGTTTCGGCGGCGGCAAAATCGCCGGTTTCGCGCTGGGCGGTCGCCAGACTCAATTTGGCGATTTGTTTTCTTTCGTCGCTCTCCGCCGCGTTAAACGCCAGATTAGCCGCTTCAATCGCTTCTTTTCCGCGTTTTCCCTGCGTGTAAAGCATCGAAATAAAAATGTAATTGCTGA
>DASVRL010000384.1:0-1882 GCA_036388635.1 Pyrinomonadaceae bacterium | reverse complement strand
GCAAAACGGTTTCAATCGCCTGCTGCTGATTCATTCGAAAGGAATCGTAGCCGAATTGATGTTTGAGGATTTCTCTGGCGCGTGCGATGTTCATTCCAATACAATTTCGTTTGAATAATTACGAGTAAAAATCAGATTCTCTCTGCGCTCTTTGCGTCTCGAACTTTGCGTCATTCGCGTTAAAAAGTTTCCTAAACCGCGAAGGACGCAAAGCTTTTCGCAAAGAACGCAAAGAAAATTTATCGCGGCTGAGCTTCAGCTTTGAATCTTCAATTATAACTTATTTTGCCGACGAAATGCTTCTCGTTTCAGCCAGTCGCGCGGCGATTTTCGGGATAATTTTTCGCGGCACTTGAATCGCTCCGGCGATGTGGCGCGCTTCGGTAAAGTGCCCGGCGACGTAAACTCCCGCGATGTTTGTTTCAAAGGTTTCCTCGTCGTAAACCGGAACTTCGCCGTATTTCGAGCGGCGCGTTTCGACGCCGAGATTTTTCAATAATTTCAATTCCGCGTCCGCGCCGATAAGGATAAAAACGACGTCGTTCGGGAAAGTCTCAATCGTGCCGTTTTCGTTTTCCAAAACGATTTCCTTTTCGCGGATTTCGACCACTTTTTTAAGAAAATAAACGTTCAGACAATCTTTCGACAATTCTTCTTCGAGCGGTTGTTTGACCCAGTATTTGATGCAGCCCTGTTTCGGGTCGTTGTTTTCCCAATCGGCGCGAAAAATCGCCAGAATAGCGTTTGCGCCTTCCTGCGCCAGAAACAGCGCGGCTTCGCCCGCCGAGTTTCCGCCGCCGATAACCATCGCGTTTTTCTTGACATACGGGTAAGTTTCGCGAAAAAGATGATGCACCTTCGGCAAATCTTCGCCGGGAACGTTTAGATGTCGCGGATATTCCATCGCGCCGATGGCGAAAAGAATTTTTTGTGCGTTGTAAAGACTTTTATCGGTCGTGATTTTAAAATGATTGTCGGCGAGTTTCTCGACGTTCAAAACTTCTTCTTCCGTCTGCACGTTCAGATTGTTTCCCAGCACGAATCGGACGTAATAAGACAGAAGCTCTTCGCGCGTCGGCTTTTCGCGCGCCGGTTTCAGAGTGTTTTCGATTAATTCCAGTTCGTTGACGGTCGAAAAAACCGCCAAGCCGACCGGATAATTATAAATCGTGTTGCCGATTAAGCCTTTTTCGACGACGAGATAATTCAGATTGAGTTTTTGCGCCTCAAAGGCGGCGGAAATTCCGGCGGGACCGGCGCCGATTATTATCAAATCTAACATTCTTTATAAGTAATAAATGAGAACTGAGAAGCAAGAACCGAAAGCCCTTCAGTTTTCACTTTCAGTTCACGGTTTTTGATTCTTCCTCGATTTTTCGCTCCTGCGGCGTCGGTTTCGGCTTTTTCGCGCCGCGCGGGACAATCCAAAATTCGACCTCGGGTGTCTCGCGATAACCGCCGAAAACTATCTTCACGCGGCTTAAATTAAGATTTGTTTTTTCCGCCAAATCCCGCATTCCCTTTTCGACGATTTCGCGCGCCTTTGTCAAATCGTATTCGGTTTCGTCGGCGTAATAAATCACGCGTCCCCTGGCGGATTTATCCTGATTTAAAGTCTCGGCAAAATAAGCAGAAGTCCAGACGAAAATTTCTTCTTCCGGCGTAGTTTCCTCTTCGGCTTGATTCTGCGTGGTTTCGGTCTGACTCTCCGTGGTTTCGGTTTCGGTCTTGATATCTGGATTTTCGACGGTTTCAGTTTTTACGTCCTGATTTTCGACGGTTTCTTCCTGAACTTCCTGCGTTTCGGTTTCTTCGCTAATTTCTTCTTCCGGAGGCGGAAGAGAGGCTTCATTCAGGTCGAGATAATTTCTCTGAACCATCA
>DASVRL010000383.1:0-18725 GCA_036388635.1 Pyrinomonadaceae bacterium | reverse complement strand
CGGTTGGTTTTTGTATTGTCTGCTGCGGAATTTCGAGTTTGTGGGGACAACAGCGGCAAAATACGGCGACGTATGACAAAAGCAGCCGGGCGCAAAAAAGCGAAGCCGGAATTGCTACCGTGTCCAGCCCGTTTGTCATCCAGCTGAAATCGTTATCGTCTTTAAACGGAAGCGAACAGCTGGATGACCGAACCGTTCGCTTGACTGTGCGGGTGCGTCAGCCTGATTTGAATGAGTGGAGCGGTTTTAGAGTATTTTTGAATTTGCCGGAAAATAAGTCGAATCCTTCTCCGCAGGAGCCTTATTACGTCGGCAGGGCATCATTTTACGGAGGGAAAACGGGAGAGCCGGTGAGCTTTATGTTTAACCTCGGTAAGGCGATTAACTCGATTAAGCAGCAGACAAGTTCTTTTCCTGTCGATGAGCCACTAACGGTCACAATTGTTCCGGTTGCTAGTTCCGCCAAAAACCGCGTCATTTCGGATACCGGACTCGTAGTTAAAAACGTTAATGTAGAATTGTCGCAAGACTAATTTCTGCTCTTAAGTCAGCCAGTTGTCGAAAACCCGTAAAATCTTTGTGGATAAAGTGTTTACGGGTTATCAGCTGTTAATTTATCTTTCCAGCCTAAATAAAACGGAAATTGCAGTTAAATTCCGTTAGCGGATTGCTATGGATTGAGCGTTTATGGAAACAAAGCGTAGTACTTTTGCCCTTCCGTTTATTTTATTCTGCCTGATAATTACCTACGTTCAGCGCGTCGATTCCGCTTTTATCGCTGATTCAAAGAATAAATTCAGCGGATTCGCCGATAAACGACGCGCCTTACTTGTGGGAATCGGAAAATACGTGCCTGACGGTAATACAAAATGTTCTGCCAGCGAGATAGACATCTCAATTGCCAGCCGACAGATTCCGGGCAGAGGAGAATTAACCGACCTCTGCGGTCCGCAAAACGACGTCAGAGAGATGAAAAAACTCTTAATTGCGCGTTACGGTTTCAAAGACGAAGAAATAAAAATTCTGCTGGACGCCGACGCCACCCGCTCAAATATAATCGGCTCCTTTAAGACTCAAATAATCGATGCGCCGACGGGCAGTCTCGGTTTTTTCTTCTTCTCCGGGCACGGCTCTCAAAGAAAAAACACGCTTTCTTATTCTCAGGATGAAAAAAACGGGCGCGATGAAAGGGACGGAAAGGATGAAACGATTGTGCCCGCCGACGTTATCAGGGGCGCTAAAGATATTAGGGATAACGAGTTGGCGCAGCTTTATCATCAGGCAATAGATAAAGGAATCGAGCTAGTGGTCGTCTCGGACAGCTGCCATAGCGGAACAAACGCGCGCGGAGCCGTCCCGCCGGCTTATCAAAAAAATATAAAATCAGATAATACCGATTTTAAAGATGAAATTTGTCCAGCAGGCAGAGACCTGTCAGCCTGCCTCAGTGAGGAGAATGTTAAAAAAGACCTGTGTCCTTTCCCGGATTCCGCCAATCAGTCGGTCTGTTTGTCTCCGGCTGACCGCGGAGCGCTGATTTTGTCCGCCGCGCAGGAGTACGAACCGGCGGAAACCAAATTGTTCGGCGGTGTCTGGCACGGGGCTTTTACAAACGCGCTGCTTATTGCTCTCAAGCGCTCCGACACCGAGCATGCTTCCGCCGCCGATTTGCTTTATCTAATCAGAAATCACATTAAGTCCGACGCGCTTCGGCAGATACCCGACATTGAAGGCACGACGGAGAGAAAAAATAAAACTTTATTTAACGCACCGGCAAAACCATTCGCCGCGCTTCCCGCGCTCGCCGTAGAAAATATCGACGGCGGAAAAGTAATTCTCGCCGCCGGCTTGGCTTACGGCTTGGACGAAGGCAGCGAACTATACTCTTTAAAAAACAAAGATATACGAATCGTCATCGAAAAAGCTCAGGATTTAACCAAATCAATCGCCGTCGTCAAAGCGCCCGGCAATGTTGCTGCGATAAAAAAGGGCGACCTTTTCGTTCAAGACCGCTGGGCTGTCTCGTCCGCAACGCGGATTAACGTCTGGCTGCCGCCTTCAAATCTCACTTATGACCAGATTAAACGCGTGACGGCTGAATTGCTCCAGGTGCGTTCGTCGCCCCAAATTAAATGGATTACCGAGCCGGCGACCGGTTATTTTTCACATACTTTTTATTACGACGGGCAGAGCTGGAAATTGTCGATAAAAAATGAAAGAGAGATAGATTTGGGAAACCAGCCGACCGCCGGAAAAATATTGGAAAATTTGCAGCCCGGCGAAAATCCGGCGAGTTTTTTCGCCGTCATTCCTCCGGCGAGAGAACTGCGCGAGCAAATATTAACGAGCGTTTCCCCGAAAAGCGCGATTAAAATCGTCGAAAACAAATCCGAGCCGGTACACTATATTCTTTGGGGAAGATTAACTGCTGCTGCTGCTACCGCCGCCGCCGCCGCTGCGGTTCAGACGCCATCCGTCGAATATGCATGGATATTAAAAGACGCTGCCGACAAGCTTGAGAGCGGCGTTGAGGCTTCCGCCGCCGGCGGTGGACAAACGCCGCCTTCAAATCTCAGCGGCGCAAATTCATCCAATCGCTTGCTGCCGCCTATAACCGATTGGAAAAAAATAAATGACGGAGATAATTTGTTGTTTGCGCAGGCGGCAAACGAGCTGAATGATTTGGCTTTTCGTTTGGGCAAAATCAGAGGAATCGCGACGCTGCCGGATAAGGTTTCGAAGTACACGGTCGATAAATCGTGGTTTCCTTTTCAATTCGTGATTCGCGAGAAAGCGACGAAAAAAGTTTTAGCCGAAGGCGAAAAATTCTATGCCGGGACGATTTACGAAGCCGTCCTGATTCCCGACAAAGAAATTTTTATGAACGTCCTGCCCAGAGGGGTCGCGCAAAAAAGGAGAGTTTATCTTTATGCGATTGACACAACCGGCTTCAGCGGATTATTTAATAACCTGGAGCGGCAAGAGAATCTTATCGAATATTCGGGCGGCGGAATTCCCGGCGAAATTATATTAAAGGGAAGAATCTGCAAGGCGGCGGACAGCCGGGAAATTGGCTGCGTCACCGGTCAGAAAATGGACATTCACCCGTCCCAGCCATTCGGCAACGACGTTTTTCTGCTGGTCGTGACGGCGACGCCTTTACCCAGACCCTATGCGCTGCAGTTAGACGGCGTTCAAACGATAAAGTCCGGCGAGGTCGAGTTAAAGGGCGGCGATACGGCTCTAAACCAGCTTTTGCTAGACCTGACGAATAGAAACGTCGATTTTAAAGGCGCAATCGATAATGAATGGTGGGCGCAACGTCTGGTCTTGCACAGCATGAAAAAATAATCAATAAATCGTTTCAGCCGCCATAGGTATTTGCTTCTCAAAGCTGATTTGAACGAGCGGTCGTAAAATTACGACTTCGCCCTTTGTTTTGTCGGAAACTAAACTTTTCCGGCGCGGCTTCGCCCGTCTTCCCGCGTATTAGATATGTTGAAAAAGCAAGGCTTTAATTTAATTTTATTAATTTGCTGCTTCGGCAGATTGTATATTTCATCGGTCTGCGCGCAAGAGCAGCAGCAGCAGTTTGCCGCTGACCCCGCAGGCTCGCCGCAGGTTGATGTTCAGGTCGGGCATTTTGCCGGCGTCAACGATGTGAAATTCATTTCAAACGGGCAGTGGCTCGTCAGCGCCAGCCAGGAAATTATCATCTGGGATGTCGAGCGGAAAACAGAATTGCGAGCGCTGAAAAAACACGCTCACTGGATAAGAGCCGTCAGCGTTTCTCCGGACGAAAAAATTATAGCTTCGGCTGGCGATGATAAAATCGTCCGGCTCTGGGAAATCGAAACCGGACGACAGCGAAGCTTTCCGCTCGAACACACGGACACGATATTAGCCTTATCTTTCAGCCGGAGCGGGAAAATTCTCGCCAGCGGCGCTAAAGACGGAACGATTAAATTATGGAACGTTTCGACAGGCACATTAATAACTTCGGTCAACGCTTATGAGACCTCTGTAACGAATTTGAGTTTTCACCCTCAGGCGGAAGAAACTTTAGTCAGCGACGGACATTACGGAAATAACGGAAATCTGGGAAATATCAAAATCTGGAAATTTAAAGATTCCGACCTGCATCTAGCGAAAAATATTCCAGTCAAAGCGCCTGCAGAATTTTCACCCGACGGCAGGCATCTCTTCTCCGGTTCGGATTTATGGAATGCTAAAACCTGGAAAAAAGCGAATAATTTTATTAAACACCCGGAAACTGTGAAGACAATCAAATTAAGCCGCGACGGCAACTGGGCAGCCGTCGCCGGCGAAAAGATCGTGGCTCTGTGGGATTTAAAAAGAAAAATAAAGAAATGGGAATTGACTTATGAAAATCTCGTGCTGTCGCTCGCCTTTAGTAAAGACGGAACGCGGCTGGCGGTCGGCTCTTTAGGAATCGATATTTTAAATACGCGAAAGGGCAAAAAATTATTCAATTTAAAAGGCTCTTCCTCGCCAGCCGGTGATGTCAGTTTTTCCGAAGACGCACAACTGCTGCTTATCAATTACCCGGATTTTCACAACTGGAACGGAATCATCAAGGCTTTCGACGCAAACAATTCAAAACAGCTTTATAAAATTGAGGAAAACGTAGGCTTTATCCAGTGTCAGACGATGAGTTTGGACGGTCTGAAGTTTGCGACCGGAACCGACGGCGTAGGAGATAATAATTTTGTTACAATCCGGAATTCGCGCACCGGCGCGGTAATTCATCGATTGCCGGGGCATCACAACGACATTCATAAACTCGCTTTTAGCCGCGACAGCAATAAACTCGCTAGTCTGGACGAAGACGGTCGGATAATAATCTGGAACGTCGCAACCGGCAAAAACGAGGAAGAATTTGTTTTTCCGCAATTAAACGAAGCGATTTATCTGACGTTTGATTCGGAAAACAGGCTCTTCGGCGGCTATCTGTCGAGCGGTGCGGTAAAGGCTCTGGAAATCAGAAATAATGCTTCCGCGCCGGAGATACCTCTGCTCGGCAGAGATTTTAGTTTTATCGATTTCGATTCCTTCCGCCAACAGCTTGCCGGCGTCAGCGGCGACGGCAGTATTAGCCTGCTGAAAAACGAAGTAAAAAACCCAACCGATATTATCCCTCGCAACGGTTCGACCATTACTAAAATATCGTTTAGCGCAAACGGAAATCTTCTGCTCGGAACCGGATTTGAAGGATACGTAACCGTCTGGAATCGTGAAAGCGGCAAGGAGCTAGGCACGGTCATCGCTTTAGGCGAAAGGGACTGGCTGGCGGTTACGCCCGACGGTTTTTTTGACGGCACGCCCGCCGCCTGGAAACAGGTCATCTGGCGTTTTAATAATAATACTTTTGATTACGCTCCGGTCGAATCTTTCTTCAACGAGTTTTATCGTCCCGGTTTGTTGAAAGAGATTTTTGAAGGCACGGTTCCGGCAGTGCCCGACGGCGGCATTCAGAATCGCGACCGTCGTTTGCCGGAAGTGGCTTTTCTTCAAAAGCCGCCCGCCGCGCCGCGCTCTACGCCATCTGCGACGCTAAAAACCGCTTCGACAAGTCCGATTGCCAAAAACGAAGATTCGTCCAGAAATACGGTTACTCTGCAAATAAAGGTGACGGAAGCCGCCGCCAGCTACGATTCCAAAAGTAAAAAACAAAGGCTCGCGGGCGGCGTTAAAGACCTTCGCATATTTCGCAACGGCTCTCTCGTAAAGCGTTGGACGGGAGACGTTTTTAATTCCGCACAGCACGCCGATTGCCGCTTCTTGGTAAGACGACGGCAGCAACGGAAAACGTCTCGGTCTGCCGCCCGGCGCGAAGCCGTCTGCACGGCGACGCTTCCAATCACTGCCGGAGCGAATAATTTCACCGCCTATGCCTTTAACAACGACAATGTTAAAAGTCTCGATTCAAGCATCCAGATAGAAAACAAAAGCTTGCAGCCTCGTCCCGGCACTCTCTATGTGTTTGCCGTCGGCATCAAGGATTATCCGGTGTCGCCTCTGACTTATGCCGCCTGCGACGCCAGCGAAATTGCCGGCGAGATTTCGGTGCAGCAGGAGAAATTAAAAAAACAGGGCGCAGGGCAATACAAAGCGACGAAAATTATCTCCATATTTGACCGGCTGGCGACTAAGAACAACATTCTGCAGGCGCTCGGCGCGCTCGGACGAAAAACTAAGCAGTTGGAGCTGCCCTCAGATCTGCCCGCCGATTTGATTAGCCAGTTACAAAATACCGACCCGCTTCAGCCGGAAGACGCCGTCGTGATTTTCTTTTCCGGTCACGGAATGACGGACGGAAAAAGATTTTACCTGCTTCCGCAGAATATTCCGGCAAGGCGCGAACTGGGAAAATTAAATAAAGAAGAAGTTGACGAGGTGCTCGGCGCGAGTATTTCCGACCTGGATTTGGAGCAAGCCTTAAGAGATATAACTGCGGGGCAGATATTAATGATATTGGACGCCTGCTACAGCGGGCAGGCTATCGAATCAGCAGACCCGCGCCAAGGACCTTTAAATACGTCAGGTCTGGCGCAATTGGGCTACGAAAAGGGAATGTATATATTAACCGCCTCGCAAAGCTATGAAGCGGCAGCCGAGCGTTCAGACCTGGAACACGGAATTTTGACATACGCCCTGCTGGAAGGTCTGCAAGCCCGCGAAGCCAATCTGGACGGCGACCCGGAAAATAAAATAATAGAGCGCGAATGGCTCGATTATGCCGTTCAGCGCGTCGACGAGCTGCAAAGTCCCGACGGTTTCAAAAAAAGAGCCGAGATTCAGGCTTGTCAAATAGAAGAAAAAAACACTCGCCCGAGCCGCCCGACCCAGGCGGCGGAAAATCAGAAAACGTCGAAAAATTTAAAGGGAAACTGTAAGGGCATCGGTGGAGTCGGCGGACAATGTGAAGCGCAGGAGCCGCGAGTGTTCTACCGCCGCGAAGACCCGATTCAATCCCTGCTCATTACAAAGCTTAGATAATATTTCAGAATCGAAACGGAAAACCTATGCCGAATCTATCAAAACGCAGGTCTCAAATTTTTTTCATCCGAATCTTTCTATTGATTGCCGTTTTCAGTTGTAGTTTTCTGACTGCTGACGCACAGCCTGCCGGGCGGCGAAGCAATAAAAAATCTCAAGCCGAGCGCGACGAAATAAAAAAAGTTTTCAGCTTGCTTTTAGACCGCGTAAAACCGGAAGAGCGACCGAAAGGTTTTTTCTGGCGACCGATTTTAATCGGTCCCGACGCGACCGCCCTGAATAATTACAACAAAATGATTCGAGAGCTTGAAATGAGCGAGGAATGGGTAATTGACACCGAGCAGACGATTAACGCCCTTGCCTATTATTTTCCTTACGAGTCGCTGGAGAAAGCCGGTTTGATAGCTTCTCCGCCGAGGCGCAGCCAAGCCGAAGCGCTGCGCTCTGAAAAAGTTCCGGTTGTGGTTATAGGACCTAAATTAGTCGAGCTTTTGAAAAACGACGCCGGCAATCTCGATGCCGATAGGACGGCGTTTTTGTTCGGGCACGAATTGGCGCACATTCTTAAAAATCACATCATGCAAGAGCTGCCGCAAAACGCGCGCGGAAAGCTGATGTCGCGCGAACAGGAATTTGAAGCGGACGCGAAAGGCATGGAGCTGGCTCTGAAAGCCAGTTTTGCAAAGGAAAACGGTTTGAAATTTTATCAGGCGATGGAGAGATTGTTTCAGTATTGCTCCATCGAAGGTCAAAGCCTGTCGCACCCGTCTCTTAAGGAAAGGCTGGAAGCTTTAGACCAGAAACAGAGAGAGTTATGGAGAGCAATGGCGGCTTTCGATAACGGCGTTTTCTTTTTAACCGTCGAGCAATACGACCCGGCTATCGAAGCTTTTAACCGGGTCGTCGAACAATTTCCCGACAGTTACGAAGCGTGGAATAATTTAGGCTACGCGCAGTTGATGAAATATTGCGACGCGCTTCGGCAGCAGGATTTGAATACGTTAAATATCGGGCAGATTGTTGCCGGAAGCTTTTACGAGCGTCCCGCTTCGCTGCGGGCGAGAATCAGAGGATTTGACCGCGAGCTGTGGAATCGGGCGGTAATTTCGCTGCAGAGAGGAATTACCAAAGCCGGAGAACAAAAAATTGATTTGCTACTGGGAAAGGCAAATATGGCGCTGGCTTATCTTCTAAAGCCTGACCGCGAAGAATCCGATATTGAGGAAGCGCGCAGATTGTTTTCCGAATCTTACTCACCCGATGCCTTTTCCAAAGAATCTTTTATCAGCAGAGCGGCGGTGCTTATCAATTCCAGCGTCGCCGATTTGGCGGTCAATGACGCGGGCGCGGCTTTGAAAAAGCTCGATAAAGTCAAAGCAGAATATCGTTTGCTAAGCGAGCAGGGAGAGCTGCCGCAAGGCGTAAAGCTGAGCGCGGCGACGGATTCTATTTTATCCGCAGAATGTTTCAATCGCATTTTAGCCGAAATGGCTCTGGCGAAAGATGAGGAAAGTAAAAAGAAAGCCGTTGCGCAGACTTGCCAATGCATTCAGAAGCTGCCGCCGGCTTCTTACTGGAGAGAAATTTATATGCGGCTGACGGGAATTAAGGAGCCTTTCAGTGAGGATTTTGAATGCACCGTCTCGACCAGTTCCATACGGATGGTCGCCTCGATTCAGGTCGCGCCCGGCTTTACGCTCGCGCTCGGTGACAAGATGCCCGATATAATTAGACGATTAACCGCCAAAAGAAGTAAATTTGACATAACCGGACGCCAGCCGCGAAAAATTAGTGTCCGCTCCTTCGGTTTGGAAGTCGTCGGCGAAAATGAGGTTTTAGCGATAATTCTGAACGCCGAAAAATCGCCGATTATTAAAATCCGGCATCGGGCTTTAGGTGAAAACAGTGAATTAAATGTAGGACTCAGCCGAACCGAAGTCGAGAAAATGATTGGTGTCGCCGCCGCGCAGATAGCGCTGTTTTATGAAAATCAGAGCGACCAGTACTGGTTTTATCCTTACGCCGGTCTAGCCGTTAAATATGATTTGAATGAAAAGGTTTCCGAATTGGTCGTTGTGCAGGCTTCGCGCCAGTAAAAAACCGTAAAGTCTTAAGCGCGTGCCGCCGCAACCGTAGTTTTTTATCGCGGCAAATACCAACCTGACCGCAGATACGGAACAAGCGGCGGCGACGACGGTTACGACAATGGATTCTCGTAAAACCGATTCTAATAAATGCGTCAAATTCTTAATACAATTTTTCTGATTATCTTTTTAATTATCAGCCTGTCGCCGGTTTTGCCGCTGCTGGCTCAGAACGTCGGTCTTGTCGTCCAGACCGGTCACGCGGAAGAGCCTTTCGCCATAGCTTTCAGCCCAAGGCAAAACTATTTAGCCACCGGCAGTTTTGATAGAACCATTAAAATTTGGGATTTGAAGAGCGGAACTGAACTGCGAACTTTGATCGGACACACTGACGCCGTTAATTCAATCACCTTTAGTCCGGACGGCGAAGTCTTAGCCAGCGGCGCTTCTGACGGAACAATCAGAATCTGGAATTTAATAAGCGGTCAGACGCTTTTCTCTCTTATCGGGCATTCAAAGGAGGTTAATGCGGTCGTTTTCAGTCCTGATGGTAAATTGCTGATTAGCGCCGGCAGCGATAACAATGTAAAAATCTGGAATCTCAAAGAGCGTAAAGAAAAGCTGAATTTAACGGGTCACAAAGCCGTCGTCGCCGCCTTAGCCGTCAGCCCCGACGGCAGAGTTCTGGCGACGGCGGGCTGGGACAAGACTATTAAATTGTGGGATTTACCTTCAGGCAAAGATAAAGCCGCGTTGCTCGGACATAACAGTTTTGTTAATTCAATCGCTTTTGCCGCAAACAATCTGCTGGTGAGCGGAAGCAGCGACAAGACTATCCGTTTGTGGGACGTTAAAAAAGCCGGATTGATAAAAAAAATAGATGCTCACAAGGATGGAATTCGCTCGGTCGCCGTCGCGCGCGGCGGAATGATTATCGTCAGCGGCAGTTATAAATCCGTCAAGATTTGGGACGGCTCAAGCGGCAGGGAAATAAACTCGTTTGCGGGCGAATCTCGTCGCGGAGAAACGGTCGCCGTCAGTCCTGACGGAAACATAATTGCATACGGAGGAATAAAAAACGTAGTCGCCCGCAATGCCGGCAGCGGCGAAATATTACAAACTCTGAACGGGCGGACAAACTCTATCGAGTCAATAGCTTTTAACCGCGACGGAACTATGTTTGCGAGCAGTTCCGGCAAATTGGCTAAATTATGGAGCTTGAACTCAAACAAAGTAATCCGCGTGCTCAAAGGACACGAAGATACGATCAGCGCCGTTGCTTTCAGCCCGGACGGCAAAACCGTCGCGACGGGCAGTTGGGATAATACAGTCAAATTATGGGACGCAACGACCGGTCAACAGATAAAAACGCTGACAGGTCACTCGAACTGGGTTACTTCCGTTTGTTTTAGCCCGGACGATAAAATGCTGGCTAGCGGAAGCTCCGATAACACAGTCAGGTTATGGAATATTTCGGAAGGCAAAGAAGTTAATGTGCTGGAAGGACATTCGTCGTGGATATTTTCCGTCGCCTTTAATAATAAAGGCACAGTATTGGCGAGCGGAAGCGGAGACGAAACAATAAAATTATGGAATGTTTCTGACGGTGCGCCATTATTTAACTTAACCGGTCACGCGAGCTTTGTCAGCTCAGTTGCCTTTAGCTTTGACGGGAAAACTTTAATCAGCGGAAGCTGGGACGGCAGTATTAAATTGTGGAACGCTGCAGACGGTAAATTTATCAAAAATCTCGGCAGCCACGATTTAAATATCAGCTCGGTTGCGATTAATAATGAAGGTAAAATCGCCAGCGGCGGCTGGGACCGGATGGTCAAATTATGGAATGCCGAAACGACCCGATTGCTGCAGACATTTTCCGGTCACAGCTTTTCCGTTACCGCAGTCGCCTTTAGCCCTGACGGCAGGATTTTAATTAGCGGTAGCTCCGACGGGCAGATAAAAATCTGGCGGCTATCTGACAAGCCTTGAAAGTTTAGCCGTCGGATTCGGATGTTATTAATAAAAATCCAATTCGTCGCTGACAAATAAAATTCTATTTGCAGAAAGCCAATGAAATCAAGTCTTCATCAATTCATTAACTTACTCTAACTAACGAAATCTTGAAACCTTGTTAAAACTTATTGGCACGAGTTCTCGATTTTATTAGCATAAAAACTGGCGGGAATTTATACAATATTAAACACAGTTCCCGACATTAGCAAAAAAGCACAAAAAACCGCTACGCAGAATCAACAGCTTACGAGCGGTTTAGTTTCCAACTTTTCTACTTTCATCATAAGAACGCACTGCCCAATCTGCAAATTTCTCAAGTACTATCCGCCAATTTTTGCTTAGGTCATTTGTTAATTCAAGCTCATCTACATAAAAGGTTATTGTTGGTAATATAGGAAGAAGGGCGTTTAATTTATCATAGAGAGTCGATTTTACCAATACGGATTTAGATTCAGCCAAAGCCTGGCGAAATTCTACCGGAAAGGTTTTATCCTGAGAGTTAACCAGTTCTTGAAGCGGAAGCAATATCAAATCGAAATCCTCGATACCATCTAGAAATATACCTGGATATAATATGTCGCGAAAGACGGCAGCAAGCCTTTCGTCAAGTTCTTTCAACATACGTTTATCTGCTTGACTTAGCTTATTTACCTCGTAGTTGCTGCCTGCTAAAATCTGTTCGCGCTTTTGTTTCGCTTCATTTATTTCTTTGACCCACCATCGATGTCTAAGCGCTAAACGCCAATATTGATCGTCCGAATGCTCTTCAAATTCTCGTTGTGGCTTCGGCTCTTTATTAAGTATTTCGTCTTTTTCTTCCTGTTGTTTAAGGAACTGCCAAGTTTCCATCTCCACCTTGTCGGGAAAAGGTACTCCCTCTTCAACGCCGACAAAAAGCAAGCACATCTCGGGCGAATTCAGAAATACCCCATCAAATTTAGACAGCCAGAGCCTCAAGTGAATAGTTAAGTCAGTTATTGAAGGGATGTGTTTACTTAGCCCCGGGCAATTTTCGATGGTGTTCAGCATCCGGCGGTTATAATCTTGAAGAATGTCCTTCGTGAACGCTCGGATGGTATCGAAAGTACGTTTTTCATCCTTGTTGAGCTCGGAGAAATAGCGGGCAAAAAACTTTTCGTATTCGTAGTGCTCATAAGGATTAACGACTAACCGCCACTGCATTTCTCGAACAAGCTCATCGCGAAGTTTCGATTGAGCTTCGAATGTAATTCTCGTTGTTCTCAAATAGCTCAGTAGATCAAAAGCGCATTTAGTTAGTAAAGATAAATTATTTATATTTACAGTCGAGTCCGAACCCGGATATTCTTTTGACAAAAGTTCCTTAGTTTCTCGTGGGACGGTGGATTGCTGTTTGTAGCCTGGAAATTCAATAGTTTCTGGAGGATTACCGCCTTTAACGGCGTTAATTAGTGCGGAACTCGCATCAGTGTCGTTCAATCCAACTAAATCGCAGTAAACGATAGTCGCTAAAATGCCCGCAGGCTGGCACGCGCGAACTCGAACCGGAATCAATTTTCTTTTCGCTCCGGTGGGGTCGGAAGCAAATGCCGCCGCCCATTCCGGCTGAGTAAATGAAGAAGCAAGCCAATCGGCAGATAGTACTGCAACCGTTCGTTCGCATTCAACCGTTGCACGTTGCATTTCAAGGACAAAGTTCGAGCCCGGCAGCATATCGGAAGATTGAATCATGACCGTATAGCCAGCGTTCTTTAAAGTTTGCGCGATCCATTCTGCCCAGCTTTTATCATGCCAGTTGTAGCTAATAAAAAAATCTTTCATTTATATTTGGAGAGAGCTTTATTTTTCATAATGTTGTAATTAGAATTTTGTAAAATTTACTGTTAACCAACACTTGAATATTAAATTTATCTCAACTTTGTTGCCAACTAGATGCCATTCAAGAGGTCAAAAACTCAATTTACCATATCTGAAATCTCAGCAATAGAAACTCTCAACAAAGGATTATATAGAAAATCGAAAATCCAGCCAATCAATCGGCACCTTTGGTTTTGAGGCTGTCCTCAATTCAAATTATCCTCAATCAGAATATTTTAAACTTAATGATGCAAAGAATAGCTTGTTCCTGTTAAAACTTTTTGACTTCAGTTCCCGACGTTAAGAAAATGCAAAAAGGAAGTTAGTGCGTAACTCTATCACCTAAAGCAATTGGAATAACATTAAGGAGAAATTTCATATCGGATAAATAATCTTTTTCAAGGTTATTTGAACTATTCCGAAAGTTTGAGAATTGTTTATTTAACATATTTAAGATTTCATTAGCTTCTTGGAAAGCTAAATTCACGCAATTAAAGCCGAGCCCTTCAAGTACCTCTTCTAAATTTAGTAATCGGGCTGTAAATTCTGTCCAGTAATCCGTGTAAACTTCAGGGTTGGTACTGTCGAATTACAAAAAAACTCGTCAAAAATATTTGCTGTATAAATAATGCACTTTAACGGCAATTCTAGAAGATGTAACTTTAGTTTTGTCAGATTCGAAAATTATTCAAAGACAATCGAAAATAACTGCCGCGAGTGGTTATGCTTTCTATGTTGCACGACGCGAATGCGCAACAACTGGTAAGACATCTCGATATTTAAACCGGTAATAAAGAATTTAATTGCCGGATTCGGCTTGTATGAGAATCGCTTCATTCTGAGACTTGCTGCGGACAACGGCAATGCGGTTTCCGTCGCGCGACCAGTCGAAATTACGTATTTCTTCGCCGCGCACGGCGGTTAAGATTCTCTCGGGCATATCATCAAGCGGCTGTAAAATAATCTCTTCAAAATCTCCGGAGCGAATATAACCGAGTGCCTGTCCGTCCCGCGTCCACCGCAGGCTTCGCAAATTTTTGACATCAAAACTTTTAATTATCGCGCCGCTTTCTATTTCTCTCACATAAAGCCGGTTTTTTTTGATTTGTTCGTCAAATGCGTAAACCGCCAGATATTTTTCGTCCGGTGAAACGTCCCAATCACGAGTGTCAAACGGACTTAACTCGACTATCTGCCCGTCGGCGTTTTGTTTCATCAAAGACCACGTCGCAGTTTTCAGGTATGCCGTGAAAATCAGAGTTTGCCCGTCCGAAAGCAATTTCGCTTCGCCGATAGCGGCGGTATTTGTCAGCTTCCGCAAATTTCTTCCTTCCAAATCCATTTGCCAAACTTGTCTTCCGCCGGAGCGCTGCGACATAAAAACAATGGTTTTACCGTCGCCGGAAACTTCCGGAGAAGGGCGAATGCCGTCCGCGCCTTCGGTCAAAAGACGTTTGTTCGTGCCGTCGGCATTCATTATCCCGATAAGCTCTTTCGCGTTTTCTACCGTCGAAAACACAAGCCGATTGTCTGCCGTCCAGCTCAAGTAATAAAAATGAGCGCCGCCGCCCGCGATTTGCCGAAAATCATATTTTTCCGTCTCAGCCGTCCAGATTGAAGTCAAACCGAAATGTCGAATTACGCCCAGAGTTTTTCCGTCCGCCGTAGTCGCAACCTCATCATAAGAATAATCGTCTTTGGTGACGCGAAGCTTTTCGCCCGAATCGGGAAAATACTGCCAGATTTGATAAATTTCGGAATTCGGCTCGCGCTCTCGCAGCAACAGGCTTTTTTTGTCGGGCAGCCAGGTTTGGACGGAAAACAAAGCTTCCTGTTCCGGCACGACAATGCGCTGCGCGCCGCCTGTGAGCGAAATTTCGGCGGCGTAATTAACGGCTTTTTCATCAAAAGGCGCTTGTTTTTTTATTCCGCATAATAACGACAAACCGTCGGGCGACCACGCGATGCCGCGAAATAATTCGTAGAAGGGAAGCACTGCAATTCGTCTTTCGTCGTTGCCGTCCGGGTTGAGGGTTAAAAGCTCCTGTCGCTCTTTGCCGTCTTCGATAAAAGTGTGATAAACCGCCAGACGAGTGCCGTCGGGCGAAAACTTCATTCCGTTGTAATGTTTTTCGCTGATTAGCTGCAAGGCGCCGCCGAGTGTCGGAATGCGGTACACGCCGTTTTTCGACGGCTCGTCGCGATTTGAAAGATAAAAATAGAGGTAATTTCCGTCGGGCGTAAAGGTCGGAACCCAGAACGAGGCGTTCATCGGCTGAATAATCACGACTTCGCTGCCCGTCGCCGTATGTTTTACGCGCAAGCTTCTTTTTTCGTTTTCGAAAACGCTGTAAGCAAAATAATTACCATTTTCTGAAAATATTCCGCCGGCGATGTTGTCGGTCGAGAGAACTTTTGTGACACGTACGTTTTCAACCGAAAAATTATTTTGAATTTTATGCGAAAAATGCCAGACCGAAAAAACGACCAATCCCAATATAAAAACGGCAGCGGCGGTTAAGAAAATTGTAAAAGGCTGAACAAAGCGATTATTTGCGCCCGCGGCGAGAGATTGCGGAACGTTTGCGGCGGCAGTTTCGTCGTCGAATTCTTCGACAATGATTTCGGCTTTTGTTTCTCTAAATAAAATCGTCTCGGCTTCAAACGGGCGAACCTCTCCTGTAAAACGATAGCCTTTGCGCGGAATGGTCGTGATAAATTCGCCCTTTTCCGGCGATTCGCCCAAAGCCTGCCGCAACGCGGAAATCGTTTTTTTCAGATTTCCCTGTTCGACAAACGTGCCTTCCCAGACTTTTTCGAGCAGCTCTTCGTGAGCGAGAATTCGTCCGGCGTTTTCGACCAGAACACAAAGAAGGTCAAACGAGCGCGGCGTCAGATGAACCGTCTCGCCGTTTTTTTGCAGAATCCGCCGGTGCGCGTCCAAACGGAACTCGCCAAACTCGAAAAATCGAAACTTTGTCCCTGTCATAAACTTCGTTTCTTTCAATAATTTAGCTTTAGCTGCCGGAATTTTCACCAATCGTAACCGAAATCGTAACCGAACGGCAACGACTTTCACCGAGCCGTGCGGGCAAACTGTCGACGGTTATCAATTTCGCTTGCACGCAGCAATTGTAACGCAAGTTCGCAGAGAGAAAAAACATTGAAGATTCGCAAAATAAAAATTTTGTTGACGACCAGAGAGGTTTTAGTAACCGGTTTCGACAAAGAAAAAACAAACGTTGAAACGGACGCACCGGTTTGTCCGCTCTGTCATTCGCCGCTGACCGCGCCTCTCGCGCCGGACATCGCCGCGCTGACGAAGGGCGAAACGAAACAAAACCTGTCTGAAACAAAAAATATAAAAGGTAGAGAAAAATAATGAAAAAAAGTGGAAATATTTTTATGAAAAAATCTATTGTCTTCGGGCTTTTCGCGCTGGCGCTGAGTTTATTTTCAACCGTTTTCGCCGCCGCGCAGAACATAGACCTCATCGGTCCGGCGGGCAGCGGACGTTTCGGCACTAGCGTCGAGGCTTTGCCGAACGGCAATATCGTCGTCACCGACCCAAGTTACGATATTCCGTCGGGCGCGGCGAATGTCGGCGCGGTTTATTTGTATCACGGCGGAAGCGGCGCGCTTATCAATACGATGATTGGCACGACAGCCGAAGACAACATCGGCTGGGGCGGCGTGACGGTTTTGCCGAACGGCAACTACGTTGTGAAGAGTTTTAATTGGAACAACGGCATAGTAGCGGACGCGGGCGCGATAACCCTTTGCAGCGGAACGATTGGTTGCCCGTCGGCGATCTCGCCCGCCAACTCGCTGGTCGGCTCGACCGTCTCCGATAACGTCGGCGTTCCCATCGCAATCACCGTTTTGCCCAACGGCAAGTTCGTCGTAATCACGACCAATTGGGACAACGGCGCGGCTCAAAATGCCGGTGCTGTCACCTTGTGCGACGCCGCGACGGGCTGTGCGGGAACTATATCGCCCGCCAACTCGCTGGTCGGCTCGACCGGCGAGGACAGGGTCGGCAACTCCGGAATCGCGATTCTAACCAACGGCAACTACCTCGTCCTCTCGACTCTCTGGAACAATGCCGGGGCGCCGATGGCGGGCGCGGTCACGTTCTGCAACGCATTGACCGGCACAACCGGCGTCGTTTCGGCGGCAAATTCGCTCGTCGGCTCGACCGCCGACGACCAAATCGGATTTGCCTACGACGCCGGCAGCAGCGTGACGGCGTTAAAAAACGGCAATTACGTCGTCCGTTCGCCGCTTTGGGACAACGGCGCGGCGGTCAACGCCGGGGCGGCGACCTACGGCAGCGGGACGACCGGCGTCAGCGGTGAGGTTTCGTCCGCCAACTCGCTGGTCGGCTCGGACAAGGACGACCGGGTCAGCTCTAACGGCGTGACGCCGCTGACGAACGGCAATTACGTCGTCTGTTCGCCACGCTGGGGCAGGATTCAAGATTTCAACGATTACGGGGCGGCAACTTTCGGCAACGGGACGACCGGCATCAGCGGGACAATCTCCGCCGCCAATTCGCTCGTCGGTCTCCAACCGTTTGACGCTGTCTGCGGCGGCGGCGTGACGGCTTTAACCAACGGCAACTACGTCATCCATTCTCCGGAGTGGGAAAATACCGGCGTTGATGAGGGAGCCGTTACCTTCGGCAACGGGACGACCGGCACGACGGGCGCGGTTTCGCTTATGAATTCGCTCGCCGGCGACGCGACGCATAACGAATACAACGTCGGAAGCGGCGGCATCACGGCTTTAGCCAACGGCAATTACGTCGTCGCGTCGCCGGATTTTTCTACTCCCGGAAGCGCGGGCGTTCTCGTCGGCGCGGTAACGTGGTGCAGCGGTACGACCGGCTGCGCGCCGGGAAGAGTAAAGGCGACGGATTCGCTCATCGGCGCTTCAATATCCGACAGGGTAGGCTCAGGCGGCGTGACGGCGCTGCCCGGCGGCAATTACGTCGTCAGTTCGCCAAACTGGAATAGCGGCGCTGTAGAGGACGCCGGAGCGGTGACCTTATGCGTCGGCACAGCGCCGACGGTCGGCGTGGTTTCAAATATAAATTCGATGACCGGCTCGGCGGCGAATGATTTGGTCGGCGCATACGGAGTTACGGTCTTAACCAACGGCAATTACGTGGTCAGGTCTTTGGACTGGCACTATAACGGAGCGGCGAACGCCGGAGCCGTGACTTTCCGAAGCGCGACGGATTTCACCAGCCTCGTCGTCTCACCCGCCAACTCGCTCGTCGGCTCGACGGCTGGTACTTATGCCGGCAGAGACGGAATCATCCCGCTGACGAACGGCAATTATGTCGTCATGAGTCCGTTTTGGGATCACGGCACGGCGGACAGCGCCGGAGCGGTGACATTCGGAAATGGGACGACCGGCGTTTCAGGAACGATTTCAGTCAACAACTCGCTCGTCGGCGGGATGTCTTTCGATCTGGTCGGTTCGGTTAACGCGCTGCCCAACGGCAATTACGTTGTCCTTTCCGGAAGTTGGGATTACGGCACGACGCCGAACGCCGGAGCGGTGACCAAAGCCAGCGGCATTTCCGGCGAAAAGGGTTTGATTAATTCGACCAACAGCGTTCTCGGCATGACGCCGTTCGGCGGAAGTATCATGAATTTCGCCTTCGACGCGGCGAACAATCAGATTGCCGTCGGTCGTCCTTTGGAAAATATCGTGACGCTTTCGCGGATGTTCGCCCCGACTGCTGCGAATGTGTCAATTGTC
>DASVRL010000382.1:0-11464 GCA_036388635.1 Pyrinomonadaceae bacterium | reverse complement strand
CAGTCTTGCAAGACTGCGGCGCCGCTTTTACCTTTCCCCTTGTTCGTTCAGTGTGAAAATTAACGATAATAACGTCTTTGTTTCGGTTTGATTTTGTAAGTGTAAAGAGCCGAGCCGCCCAAGCCGGTTAAAGCTCCGATGCCCGCACCTTTTTTGCCGCCGATAATGCCGCCGAGAAGCGCGCCGGCTGCCGTTCCGATGCCCATATTAATCACGTTGCGGTGACGACGATAAAAACTCGGTTGGTTGTAAACGCGCGTCGTCGAAGTGCGATTTCTGTAATATCTGCGCGTCTGCGCGTTTGTTTCAGTCGACAGCAACGGAATCATAATCGCCATCATTGCCATCATCACGAATGCTGTTAAGAATTTTTTCATTGCTTTATCTTCCCCTTATAAAATTTGAAGGTTTTTACCTTCGGCTGCTTATCTATATTCAACCGCCGTGCCACACGGAAAAAACTTAGATTATTCAATGATTTAGCCGGTTTCAGCGGTCGTTGAGCCGCAGATTGCCGACACGATTTCGTTTACGTTTGACGTTTTGGGGTGTAATAATCGAATGGAATCGAGAAATTTTCAGGCAAAGAAAAAAGCCGCAACGATTTTAAAAATTACGGCTTTTTCTGAAATAGACAGGTTTTGGAAATGCTGAATTAGTAACGGCGTTTTTTCTTGTTCAGCACGTAGGTGTAAAGCGCGCCCGCGCCCAAGCCGGTCAAAGCGCCGATGCCTGCGCCGCGTCTGCCGCCCGCGATGCCGCCGATAAGCGCGCCGCCGCCGGTCGCGATGCCCATATTAATCAGGTTGCGGTGACGACGATAAAAGCTCGGTCGTTGATATGAGTAACCCGCAGTTCGGTACGTCCGGTAGCTGCTGCGGTATATGCGCGCGCTGCGGTAACGCGGCGTTTGCCGGTAATAATTACGGCTGACGGACGAGCGACTTGCCCGGCGATGACGGGGGCAGCCGTTGTGCGCCTCTGCCGACAGAGGCAAACCAATCATCAAAACAAATAGGACTAACAATCCTGCGACAAACTTTTTCATAGACTTATCTCCTTAATCTAAAATTTATTTCATTCGGGAGAGTGAATGTGTTAAGTTTTTGGGAGAGCAGAATTTTTTTGGCAAGAGCCTTTTTTCAAAATCGCTATATCCCAAATATAAACATTTGGTCGGGCGATGGCAACTAATTTTTTACGACTTTACCGAGGAAATTTAACGCGATGAAGTTTATCCGCTATTCAAAATTTAAAGGTTTCGACGTGTTCGGCGTGAGTCTCGGCGATTTGATGCAGTCGCTGTCGGATTCGCTGCTGGATTCAGGCTATAACGAGGATTACTGGTGGACGCGCCAGCGCAACGAAACGGACGATTCGCTCGACGCTCTGCGCCAGGCGATTTTAAAGGCGCTGCTGGAACAGGAAATTTTAACGCCGCCGGACGTCAAGCAGATGCTCGCCGAAAACGAAGGCAAATTCAAAGGCTCGCTTTTGGAAGAATTGATAAATCAGCTTATCGAAAGATTGGTTGACGAAGGCTATCTGAATCTGAAGGAAATCGAGCAGCCGCAGGCGCGACAGCAGCAGCAAAACGGCGAAGGTCAGGGCGAAATCGGACAGCCCGTTCCGCGCGACGTGCGTTTTGAAGTGACCGAAAAGGGCTTGGATTTTCTCGGCTACAAAACTCTGCAAAAACTGCTCGGCTCGATGGGCAAATCCAGCATCGGCAGACACGACACGCATTATCTGGATACGGGAATCGAAGCCAGCCAGGCGGCGAAAGCCTACGAGTTCGGCGACACGATAAACTTGGACGTCAACGCGACTTTGCTTTCGGCAATCGCGCGCGAAGGCTTAAAAGTGCCGCTGAATCTCGAATACAAGGATTTATACGTTCACCAGCAGGATTATCATTCGTCGTGCGCCACGGTCGTGATGCTCGACTGCTCGCATTCGATGATTCTTTACGGCGAAGACCGTTTCACGCCCGCCAAAAAAGTCGCGCTCGCGCTGGCGCATCTCATCAGAACGCAGTATCCCGGCGATTCACTGAAAATCGTCCTTTTCCACGACGGCGCGGAAGAATTGCCGCTGGCAAAACTGGCGACCACGCAGGTCGGACCCTTTCACACGAACACGGCGGAAGGTTTAAAATTGGCGCGCCGAATCTTGAGCGCGCAGCGCAAGGAAATGAAACAAATCGTGATGGTCACGGACGGCAAGCCGACCGCCGCTTTCGTCGAGCCATCGAACGCCGCGTTTTTCTCGCATCGCCGTTATTCGCAGCAAGTCAAAGGCGAAAAACGTCTTTTGTATAAAAACTCGATGGGCAACGACCCGTTCGTAATGGCGGAAACTTTCAAGGAAGTGCAAGCCTGCCGCAAAGCCGGAATTATGATAAATACCTTTATGCTCGCCAGCGACTGGTATCTGGTCGAATTCGTCAAGCAAATGTCGGCGATGACGCGCGGCAAAGCCTATTTCGCGAATCCCAATAATTTAACGCAGTTCGTCCTGATGGATTTTTTGAAACGCCGGACGAGCCGCGTCAAATAACTAATTAAAAAACCGCACATTCTATGTTAATCTGTGGTTTTTACTTCTATGCTTTACAGAGAATTGCTGACCAGCGAACTGGAAAATCAGCGTGAAGACTTCAGGCGTTTCGCGCTCGAACAGACGAATGATTTAACGGAATATCTGGAAAAACTTTCAAGATTTTGCCGCCGGTCTTACGCGGAAATCGCCGCGCTTCTGGAAGGCGCGGAAAATTGCGGGGCGATTCCGTCGGAAGAATTCGGCGCGGCGCGCAGCTTTTCGGTTTCTTTTAATCAAGCGTGGAATAATCACGAGGAAGCGCGCCGCTGGGCGTTCGGCGTTTTGCAGAATCGCACGACGTTTGCGGCGGACGGCAGCCAGCTTTTCGCCGAGAGGGAAGTTTCGCTGCCGGTGGCGGCAATCCAAATCGGCTGGTTTGAAAATCCGCACAACGAAGGCGTCGGCTACGAGAAGCAGGCGCATTTTTTCGTACTGCCGCCGAACGAGCTTTTGTCGCAGGACGAGCCGGTCATTCCCGAAACCAAAGTCGGTCAGCGGCGTTTTGAAGCGGAAATCGAAAAGGTCAAGGAATTTTTGAAAAAAAAACAGGGCTGGCAGGCGCGCGGCGAGCGGATGCCGCTGGCTTTTTACGACGGAACGCTTTTGCTTTCGATTTCGCTGCCGAAAACCGATTTGCAGGAAAGTTTTATCAGCCGGCTGGTCGAGCTGGTGCGCGTTTCCGAGCTGGCGGAAGTGCCTCTGGTCGGCTATGTTGACCGCAGTTACGCGCGCGATTTATTAAGTTTGCTGAACGAGTTTGACGGCACGGCGCGCGAGAAAAATCATCAAACATTGGACGACGTTTCCGTGCTTCACGCATCGACGCCGGAAATTCCTCAAACCTTGAAAAATTGGGGCGACCGCACGATTTTCTGTTATTCGAGGCGGCGCGGTTTGAACGCTTTTATCAAGCCGGAAACCGGAAAATCCATTGTCGGTTTCACCTATCTGCAAACGACGGCGGACAGCGCGCCGGCGCGGCTCGACGTTCCGTCCTGGATTTACGAAAAAGGTCTTTTAAATGAACTGGTGGACACTGTCAGAGCAGAGTGCGTTATCGGTTTGGGTTATCCGTATGCGCTGGAAACCGCCGACCAGACGGCGGTTATCACGGTCAGAGACCGAGAAATTTTTCTGAGGACTTTACAAGACTTTGCGATGCGTGAAAAACTAAACTTTGGAGTATCGCGTAAGGCGGCGAGCAAAGGCAGACGACGATGAATCAAACGGGAAACGAAAAACGGAAAATGGAAAACGCCGGGCGCGAATCGAAACGCGGGCAAATTTCCGCTTTTCCTGCTCCGCTTTCCGTCCAAATGGTTTGTTCCGCCTGCGGAACCGAAGCGCGGCGCCGAAACGCAAGGTTCTGTCTCGTCTGCGGAAAACTTCTGCTCGAAGATTATCAACCGCTCGACGCGCTTCGCGCATCTTACCGTTTGCAGGGAAAAACTTTTTCGCTGGACGAGCCGAAACGAGCGGAGGAAGTACAAAACTTGTTTGAGAAAAACGAAAATCCAGTTTCCGAAACCGCCTGGGCGTGCGTCGTTTATTCGTTCGTGCCTTACCTGGGAATTTTGTTTGTCCCGTTCGCTTTTCTGATCGGCGGCTTCGGCGTGCTGGTTTCGTACCGCAAGCCTTATCTCGGCGGCAGAAAATTGTCGCTCGTCAGCCTCGGTTTGAGTTTTGTGGTTCTGGTCGTGCAGATTTTCCTCTGGTGGCTTCTCTATTTTATTCCCGAAATCGGAAAACAAATTTAATCGTCAATTGTTCTCCGCGCCCTTTGTCCTTCGCCGGTTAAGAATAAACCGCGTTCTGAAATTTCGCTCGACCGGCAAACGACAAAGGACGCCAACGACAATCGATGAAGGACTTATGAAAATAGCAAAGATTGTAAAATCCAACTCTCACGTCGATTACGTCGGGCGCGTCATCGATTCTCTGGACGCGGCTGAACCGCCGGCGGCGGAAGATTACGGTTTTGCGCAGTTTGTTTCGCTGCCGCTGGAAAACCGGGAAGAAATTGTCGGCGTGATTTACAATTCGATTCTCATTAATCCCGATTACGCCAATTATGGTCCGCGTCTTTCGCCGAAGCCCGAGCTGGGCGGTTTCAGTCCCGATTATCTGAACGAGCAGGGCTTGCTCGTCGGCATTCTGCTGCTCGGCACGACTGATAAAAACGGGAAAGTTTTGCACGGCGTGCCGCGCCGCGTCGTTCCCGCCGGACAGGATGTTTATAAAATCGAGCCGAATGAAGTCACGCGATTTCACTCGGACGAAAACGAATGTTTGCAGATTCATTATTACTCGCAAATCGTCGCTCACGCCGGACTTTTTGCGACGCCGCTGCTCGAAGCGATTATCGAGCAATTGAGCCTCGATTGCAGCGACGACGACAAAAAACGGCTCGGCGTCTTAAAACAATCGCTGGCGTGGCAACGCACAATGGGCGGAATGCGTCTATAATTTAGATTTTCGAATTTACTATTTCCCTTAACAAAAGAGGTTTTATGAAAAAAATATTGACTTTGCTGGCAATAGCCTTGTTTGCCTGCGCCGTGACGATTTCCGCGCAGCCGCGCCCGGTCGAAATTAAAAAAGAGACGAAACCGCCGGCGAAAGCGCCCGCCAGCTTTGCGGCGAAATACGAAGGCGGAATGTTCGGTTTCAGCCAGAAGGAAGAAGGAACTTTAAAATTCGACGACATAAACGAACGAATTACCTTTTTCGGCAAAGACCAGAAGGAAAAATTTGCCATTCCCTACGACGCGATGCTGATAATTTACCCGCAGTCGCAGTCGGTCAGAACCACGACCGGCTCCGTTATCAAGGCGCTTCCGCTGCCGGGCGCAATGCTCGGCGGCTTGATTCGCGAAAAACGCCAGTATTTGATTGTGCATTTTGAGGATACGGACGTCGAAGCGAAGGGAATCATCAATTTCAAAGTCGAAAATAAGGAACTGCTCGATTCCGTACTCGCGGCTCTGGCGGAAAAAGCCAGCCTGACGCAGCGCGGCGAGGCTTATTATAAACCGAAAAAAGTCGCGTCGAAACAAGACGACCAGTAAGAATCAGCCGCGAAAAGGCGCGAAAGAAGAATTTACAGGGATAACGTGACTGAACGCGGAGAAGAAAGATATTTTTATTTTAAACATCTCTGCGCGTATCCGGTTATCCCTGTATTTTTCTTTTTCGGTGTTCGGCGGCGGCTGATTTCTTAGTTCTTTTTCGGGTTTTTCCGTTTTATTTCGCGGCTGATTCATCTCAAATCGCCGAAGCGATTCTGCAAAATCGCCGCCAGCGAAATCGCCGCCGTTTCCGCCCGCAAAATTCTTCCGCCGAGCGTGACGATTTGAAAGCCGTTCGCGCGCGCCGACTCGATTTCCGCGTCTTCCCATCCGCCTTCCGAACCTATTACGGCAACGAATTTCTCTGCGGCTTTGATTTCGGAAAATTTTTCGCCGCCGCGCTCGGAAAATAAAACGCGGCTTTCATCGTTTGAATTCGGCAGCGACGCTTTTTCGATAAATTTTTCAAAGCTTTGCGGATTTTCAAGCCGCATCAATCCGGCGCGCCCGCATTGTTTCGCCGCTTCGAAGATGATTTTGCGCCAGCGTTCGAGCTTTTTTTCAATTTCTTTGGTGTCTTTGATTTTCACGTTGGCGCGTCTGGTTTGGAGCGGAACCAGCCGCGTAACGCCCAATTCGACAGCCTTTTGCAAGACCAAATCAAACTTTTCGCCTTTTAAAAGCGCGACCGCGAGCGTTAAATCCAGACTCGATTCCGGCGCGCGCGGGTTTATTTCGGCGACGATTTCAAGAACCGTCTCGCGCTTTCCGATGGCGGCAATCGCGCACGAAAATTCTTTTCCGGCGCCGTCGAAAACGTTTACGGTTTCGCCCGCGCGCAGGCGCAAGACATCGCGCAGATGTTTGGTCTGTTCAAAATCGAGCGTGATTTTATCGCCTCGAAAATTTTCCGGCGGAGCATAAAAACGTCGCATTGAAAAAGAAAATATAAACGGGAGAAAAAACGCGGAACGCGGAAAAAAGAATTCAGCGTTCCGCGTTCAGCGTTCTGATTTATCCTGTTCGTTCTGTTCGAATCTCTCTTTAAAATCCTTTGAATTTTGTCGAAGCCCGACCCAGTTTTCAAAAATTTCCGGCGATTGCAGCCAAATCGTAAACCATTCGGCGATTTCCGCTTTTTCGGCGCGTTTGCTTTCTTCGACCTTTTCGTTTCCGGCAATCATCTGCGCGCGGCTTTTTCCGCGCCGGGCGGTTTCGCGCACCAGCCGCAAGCCTTCCTTATCGTTTTCCGCCAGAAATTTGCGCCGCAGATTTTCGAGATTGCGAATCGAGGCGAGCGTCTGCCGAAAATCGGAAAATTTCAGAATGTTGCGAAACATCGCGTCATACGGCGATTCCAGACGCCGCTCGACGTCGAGCCGCATAATCTCCGAGTGGCGAAGCTCCGCGCCTTCGTCCGCCAGCAGGCGCGCCATTTTCATCGGGCTGTCGACGGCGCTCTGCCCGAAACGCTCGCGCACCGCCGTTTCAATCGCAACCAATTCTTTCGCGCCGACCGATTCGCAATCGAGTGCTTCCCAGACTTCAATAATCAAATCATTTTTCGTGCGCGATTTCCACATAACAGTAAGCAGTAAGCAGTGAGCAGTGAGCAGTAAAGCAGTCGTTTTCCAACTGCTCGCTGCTTACCGCTCACTGCTCACTATTTTAATTAAATCGGTTGACGAATGGTCTTTCGGGTCGCCGACGATTGCGACGCGTCCGCCATATTCGCGGACGATTTCGCGTTCGGGAACGGTTTCGGTCGTGTAATCCGTGCCTTTCGCGTGAAAGTCGGGACGCACGGCGCGAATCAATTCCGTCACGGTCGCTTCGGGGAAAATCGTCACGTAATCGACGAATTTTAATGCCGAGACGATTTCGGCGCGTTCCGTTTCGGGCATAAACGGGCGATTTTCGCCTTTCAGTTTTCTGACCTGCTCGTCGGAATTGATGCCGACGATGAGAATGTCGCCGAGGGCTTTTGCGCCCGACAGGTAGCGAATATGCCCGACGTGAAAAAGGTCGAAACAACCGTTTGCCAGCACGATGCGCGCGCCGCCGCGGCGTTCGATGGCGACTCGCGCGACGAGGCGATTGCGTTCCAGAACGGGAGCGAATGAATTTACAGAAGAACTCATAAAAGTTTAAATTTACAGCGTTTGAGTTTTATGCTCGATTCTTTCATCTTTGGCGACGGAAGAAAGCAGCTCGTCAACGCTGACCGACGCCGTGCCTTTTTTCATGACGACGATGCCGCCCGCGTGATTCGCCAGATTCGCGCTTTCGCTGAAACTCAAGCCCGAAGCCAGCGCCAGCGCGTAAGCGGCGATAACGGTATCGCCCGCGCCCGTCACGTCGACCGGTTCTTTCGAGCCGACCGCTTCCAGATGAAGCGGTTTCCGGTTTTTCTCAATCAAAAACATTCCCTTATTGCCGCAGGTGACGAGCAGGGATTCGTAACCGAGCGTTTCGCGCAGCCGAACGCAGGCATCAGCCAGCTGCGCCACTTCCGCAAACTTTTCGCCGAGGATTTGCTCGGCTTCTTCCTGATTCGGCGTGGCGGACGTGCCGCCCGCAAAATCCCGCAAGCGATAACGCGAATCGACGAGCAGAGGAATTTTTTTATCTTTTGCTATTCGGCGGGCAAGCGCCGCGATTTCCGAAGTTGCCACGCCGTAATCGTAATCGGAAATAATAATCGCATCGGCATTTTCGACCGCCGCCAGAAGATTTTCCTTTAGTTTTTCGATTAATTCCGCGCCGAGCTGCCCTTTGTTTTCGTAGTCGATGCGAATGACCTGCTGGCGCGCGGCGTAATGCTGGCTGGCGAGAACGCGAACTTTCGTCGTCGTCTGGACTTTTTCGGAAGCGGCGACGAAAGCGCAGTTGACATTCGATTTTTGCAGGCTTTCCAGCAGCGCCTCGCCGCTCAGGTCTTTTCCTATAAGCCCGACCAGACAGGCGTCGCCGCCCAATCCGGCGACATTGACCGCCGCGTTTGCCGCGCCGCCCGCGAGAGTTTCGGTTTGTTCGTGTTCCAGAATAAAAACGGGCGCTTCGCGCGAGATGCGCGCGATCTTGCCGGAAAGAAACTGGTCGGCGACCAAATCTCCGACAATGACGATTTTTTTTCGGGAAAATTCCTGGCGAATAGTGTCTGCAATGTTTGACATTTCGAGCTAAGAAATAAATTACTACAACTCAAAAAGATAAACAAAAAGGTTGAAGACCGTTTGAGCCTTCAACCTTTTGTTTTGACCAATTGACGCGCAAATTAGTGTGTGTCGTAGCTGGCAACCGGGAAATCGTTGGCGGTTCCCCACTGGACGCCGACAAATCCGCCGTCCGAGCTGCGCAGGCTATAAAAATAACCGTTCGTGTCGCGCCAGACCGCGACGTCCGTTTTACCGTCGCCGTCATAATCCGCCTGCGCGTTTAAATCCGTGCCGGTGATTCCGAACGAGTGAACGGCGACCTGATTAGTCGTGCTGAAATTGATAAACCAGAAAAGATTCGAAGTCGGCGTCGAGCCTTCGCGAACGACCGCCAAATCGGTTTTGCCGTCGCCGTCATAATCGCCCGGAACGACTAAATCGCTGCTGAATCCGTAAGGCGCGACGCGCAGTCCGCCGCTCTGGCTCTGGAGAATATAAAAAATTGCCTGGCTGCTCGGCGTTGCGCCGGGACGCTGGACGGCAAGGTCGAATTTTCCGTCGCCGTCATAATCGCCGGGCGCGGTGAAATCGGTCGAAAGACCAAACTGAGAGCCGCGAAAACCGCCGGTTCCGCTGTCGATGCTATACCAGAACATCTGACCGTTGGAACGACGCACCACCGCAATATCGGTTTTCCCGTCGCCGTCGAAGTCTCTCGCAATCGGCTCGTCGCCGGTAGTGCCGAATTGCGCGGCGGAGAAAGTATTGTTTGAGCTGTTCAGGCGATACCAGTAACCGTCCGTGTCGCGCCAGACCGCAACGTCGCCTTTATTGTCGCCGTCGAAATCGCCGGGCGTCGGGTAATCGGTATTCGAGACGCCGAACTGCTGAGCGGTAAATCCGCCGGTGCTTTTCAGCGTATACCAGATGTTGCTGCTCGGGCGAAATACCGTGTAGTCGGCTTTGCCGTCATTGTCGGTATCCAGTGCTTCGCGCAGCGCAAGCTGGGCGGAAACCGTCGCCGCTAAAAATAAAATGCAGACAAACAAAACACTGAATTTGCCGCTAATGGTCAAAAAGTTTTTCATTGCGTTAATCCTTACTCTTAGAAATTCTCCAATGGGGGTCGGGGCGTCCGTGCCAAAAAACTCGGAATCATAAATATACTACCTAAAACCTTGAGATTGCAAGATAATACCGCGTAAAAATGCTGATTTTCAGATTAATATAACTATTCCCGAGATTTTTCCAACTTACGGAAGTTAGACGCGCAATTCGGGGGAAAAGTTTGTATCCGTCCGAAAATAATTGGCAGAAGCGAACGGCAAAGGTTAAAAACTTTTGCCTTGCCGATTTTTCGCCATTTCAGCTATTTCCGCCGTTTCGCCGTTTCCACCACTTATACAGTGCGGTTCAGGCTTCAAAAAATACATTTTCTGAAAATTCATTTTCCGACTTCCGCCGGCAATCACTGGCTCTGCATCGAGTTGGCGGGAATTTTCATACCGGCATTTCCCCAGCCGAAAGCCGAAAATCCGGCTGTGCTGCGCTGCACGTAAAAGATTGCCGATTCGTTCGGATTCTGATTCGGTCGCCAGACGGCGAAATCCGTGCGCCCGTCGCCGTCATAATCGCCCGGCGCGGGTAAATCGCCGCCGGTACCGAACTGGAAACCGCTGAAAGCGCCCGTCGAGCTTTTAATCAGATACCAGGTTCCGTCGGTCGTGCGCCAGACGGCGAAATCCGTGCGATTGTCGCCGTCGTAATCGCCCGGCACGATTTTATCGGTCGCCGAATTGCCGAACGTCAAAGTCATCAGCGAGTTATTAAAACTTCTCAGCACGATAAAAGTGTTTGCCGGCGCGTCCGCCGCCGGGCGATAAACCGCCAAATCGGCTCTGCCGTCGGCGTCGTAATCGCCGCGAAGCGGACGGTCATTTTCGTTGCCGAACTGAACCGCGCGAAATCCGGTCGTCGAGTTTAAAATATACCAGACGAGCTTTCCGTTTTCTTTTCTGGTTACGGCAAAATCGGCGCGCGCGTCGCCGTCGAAATCCTGCGAAACGTTCGGATTATCGCCCGTCGCGCCGAATTGAAGACCTCTAAACGTATTGTTTCCGCTTTGCAGAACATAAAAAGTTCCGTTCGAGTTGCGCCAGACGGCGAAATCCGTGCGCCCGTCGCCGTCGTAATCGTTCGGCACGGCAAGGTCGTCGGCAAACAATCCGAAGTTTTGCGTGATATAGCCCGAGGCGCTCTGGTTGGCGTGCCAAATCATCGAGCCGTTGCTGTTTTGGATGGCGACATAATCGGTTCGCGCGTCGCCGTCAAAATCCAAAACCCGGTTGCGCACGACGAACGGCGTTCCCTGTATAACAAAGAAAGTCTGGTCGCCGATGGTGATTGTGCCGGTGCGCTGCGCGTCGACGACGTTAAACGGCTGAACGGTAAAATTGATTGTTCCGTTTCCGCTGCCGGCATTCGCCGAATTTACGATAATCCAGCTGGCATTGCTTTTTACCGGGTAATCGCAATTTGTCGGAGCGAAGACGTTGACGCTGCCCGTTCCGCCGCCGTTATCAATTCGAAACTCGGAAGCCGACAGGCTGAAATTACAGACCGTCTGATTTCGCAAAG
>DASVRL010000381.1:0-4174 GCA_036388635.1 Pyrinomonadaceae bacterium | reverse complement strand
CGATTCCGCGCGAAATCTCGGCTTGAAAAAAGGAGTGGACGTTTACGCGCTGGTTAAAGCGACGGAAGTAATGATTATCAGGGAATAGGATTAATACGGTAAATATGAAAATAGAGAACGAGCAACAGAAATCCCGTATTATTTTAACGGGCTTTTTGATATTTTCAGTGATTTTCGGACTGGCAAGCCATACGATTTTCGCTCAAGCCGGACAATCCGAATTAACCGGCGTTGTGAAAGATGAAAACGGCGCCGTGATTTCAGCGGCGCAGGTAGTTTTAACGGAAATCGCTACCGGACAAAGCGCGGAAACACAATCGGATGAAAACGGCGCATTTATTTTTACCAATAAAAAGCCCGGACTCTACTCGATAAAACTGACGGCGAACGGCTTCAACACCTTGATTCGCGAGGGCGTAACTCTGACAACCGGCGAGCGAATTCGGGTTGACGCAGAGCTTTCTGTCTCGACAAATCAGGAAACCGTTACGGTTAATGCCGACGCACCGCTGCTCAGAAGTGAAACGAGCAGTTTAGGTCAGGTTATTAACAATAAGAAGATACTTGATTTGCCGCTGAACGGGCGCAGTTTCTTTTCACTGGTCGGACTGGCGGCGGGCGTTGCCCAACCCGTGCGCACGACGGAAGGCGCGAGCCTACCGCGCATTAACGGCGGCAGACCGCGCACAAACGAATATTTGTTTGACGGCATTTCGGTTTTGCAGCCCGAACCGGGACAGGTCGCCTTTAGCCCGGTCATCGACGCGATTCAGGAATTTAAGGTCGAAGTGAATAATCCGCCCGCCGAGTTCGGACGATTTAACGGCGGAGTGGTTAATTTAACGACGAAATCGGGAACGAACGACTTTCGCGGCTCAATCTTCGAGTTCTTCCGCCATGAAAAACTCAACGCCCGTAATCTTTTCGCGCCGAGCACGGCGGCAAACCCCAATAAGCCCGTTTATCGCCGCAACCAATTCGGCGGCGTGATTGGCGGTCCGATTATAAAAAACAAAACTTTCTTTTTTGCGGATTACCAGGGAACGCGCCAGCTCATCGGACGGGTTCGTACATCGACCGTCCCGACGCTCGCTAATCGCGCCGGTAATTTTTCTTCGAGTTTAGGCGCGCTGCTTTATCGAACGAGCGCGGACGCTGTAACGACCATCCCAACGGGAAACACGCCGATTATGGTTTTAGATACCAACGGAAATTCGATTCAGGTTCGCCAGAATCAAATATTTCGCCCTTTCGACAAACGGGCTTACGCCGGAAATATTATCCCGATAAGCGATTTCGACGCGACGGCGCGGCTTTTACTGGCGCGTTTTCCGCTTCCGACCTCTGCCGGCGCAGCGAATAATTTCACGCGCATCGCCAACGAAGAGCAGAATCAAGACCAGTTCGACCTACGCATTGACCAAAACTTCGGCAATACGGGACGGTTTTTCGGCAGGTATTCCTACGCCAAAGATTTCTCGAATCCGGTTGCCCCGCTACCGGACGGAAGCGGCACGATAACAAATGGCGCCATCGGCACCACCGACACAAAAGCCAGCGCACTCGTTTTAAACTACACGCAGACTTTCGATTCCAACAAAATAAATGAACTGCGATTCGGCTACACGGCAAGAGAGGTAAATCGACGCTCGACGGCGCTGGTCGGCTCCGACACTGCCGTTTTGCGCGGACTGCCAACCAGCGCGCAGTTTCAGGACACTCTGCCGACTTATAATATTGCCGGTTTTCAGCAGCTCGGTTCATCACCGAATACGGTGACGGATTTTTCAACCAATGTAACGGAAATTTATGATGCCGTATCATTTGCCAAAGGACGTAACTCTTTTAAGTTCGGGGGCGATTTTCGGCTTGAAAGATTAAACGTCATACAGCCGCCGTCGCCGACCGGAAGTTTTACTTTCAGTAATGTTTTGAGCAATTCGCAGGGTGTTGCGGGAGCGCCGGGCGGACTGGCTAGTCTCACCGGAAATCCGCTGGCAAGTTTTCTGCTTGGACAGGTGCAGAATTTTACCGCTGATTTGCAGCCTAATGAACTTAGACCGCGAGCGAAGTTTCTCGAACTCTTCGCACAGGATGACATTCGCGTCAATTCACGTTTGACGCTCAATCTCGGAGTCCGCTATACACTGAATTTTCCTTCCACCGAAAAAGATAATCAAGCCGCCGTTTTTAACCTACAAACTCAGCAGCTCGACTATTTAGGTCAAAACGGCAATCCGACGGCGGCGCGTCAGCTGCACAAACTAAATTTCGCCCCCCGCGTCGGACTGGCTTATCGAATTACTGATAAAACAGTATTTCGCGGCGGCTACGGTATCGTCTGGATCGAGCAAGCCGGTATTACGACCCCTTTCACGACCCCGTTTTTCCCGTTTGTGCAGACTGTCACGCAGCGAACGTTAGACAACATCGCGCCCGCCTTTCAACTTTCAAACGGCGCGACGGTTCAGCCGATTCCGCTCACCGCTAACGCCGGACTCGGACAAGGCGTTTTCTCGGTTGATCGGGATTTAGGCAGCGGTTACGTCCAGCAATGGAACATCGGGGTTCAAAGAGCGATAACGAATAATCTGGTTTTTGAAATCGCTTACACCGGTTCGAAAATTACGCACGTCGGCATTCCCGATGTCAATATCAATCAGCTAACCGCCGCGCAGCTCGCGCTCGGTCCCGCACTTTTGACGCAGGTTCCGAATCCGTGTTTCGGTATCGTCCCGGCATCTTCGAGCATCGGCGGCGCGACGGTTCCGCTGGCGCAGATTCTCAAACCGTTTCCGTGCTATACGACCGTTTCGCTTTACCGCAACAATGTCGGCAATACGAGCTACAACGCTCTGCAAGCCAAAATCGAGCAACGTTTGACCAAGGGTTTATCGTATTTAATAGCTTATACACGTTCGAAACTAATTGACGAAGCGAGTTCGGTTTTCGACGCGACCGTTCAAACTGGACCGGTTGCCAATTTTCCTGTCGCCGACAGTTTCAATCGAAAACTTGAACGCGATATATCAACCGGCGATTTGCCGAATGTTTTCGTCGCCAGCGTCGTCTATGATTTGCCGGGTTATAAAAACGGGCGCGGATTAATCGGTAAATTACTAAACGGCTGGAGTTTGAACGGAATCGTTAATGCGCAAAGCGGTGTTCCGGTTGCCGTTACGCAGGCGACGAATTTCAACGCTTTCGCCGGATTCGGAACTCAGCGACCGAATCTCCTGCGAAATCCGAATCTGCCGGGCAATCAACAAACGACCGCGCAATGGTTCGACACATCTGCATTTACCATCGCCCCGCAATTTACCATCGGCACGAGTTCGCGCAATCCGGTTCGCGCTCCGCATTACCGAAATATTGATTTTGCAATTATCAAACGCACGAACTTAAACGAAAATACTAAAATTGAATTTCGCACGGAAATCTTTAATCTGACGAACACGCCGCCTTTAGGGAGCCCAAACACTTCGTTTGGCTCGCCAGCATTTGGCACAATCACCAGCGCAGGCGACCCAAGAGTTATTCAATTCGGCTTAAAATTAAACTTCTAAAATCAAATAGAGAAGTTTTTATATAGAAATGTATTAAATAAACTGAATAAGATTTATTTGGGAATAAATTATTCCCTTGATCCAGTGAAAATCTGGTCAATAAGGTGTCTCTAAAACACCCCTTTTCGATGTCTCGAAAAGGGGTGTTTTAGAGATTACTCAGATAACATTCTTACCCTTCTAAACCCACCTCGTCATCGATTTCACCATTGGCATCAAACCAAACACAAATTGTATGGTCCGTAAAAATGTAATCATCACCATTAGCATAATAGTAAAGTTGTCCGCCGCCGCCTTCCCCAAATAAAATACTAGAAAGCTCAATCCTTAAGGTGAGTTGTTCGGGAGTTGTAATGTAGTCAGGAATCCAGTCCCTACAATCCCTGAATAATAAAACCGCGACTTTGTGACGGATTCGAGTTTCGCCTTCTATTAGAAATTTCAAAGTATTTCGGGCGGCTTCCTCTTCTGTTTCTTCAATATCAAATTCGACAAAAGCTGTTTTGCCATTTGCCAGAGTTATTATTCCGCTCCAGGGCTTATTTTTATCCCACTTTATATTGCTAAAGTGCTTATCTTCCAAAATGTATTCAGGTTCAGGCTCTTTT
>DASVRL010000380.1:0-12582 GCA_036388635.1 Pyrinomonadaceae bacterium | reverse complement strand
AATGAGTTGTAACGATAAATTTTACTGCTGCTGTTGCGCGCGTCCCGATTGGATAAGACGCTGGCGGGCGGTGTTTCCGGGAACGGCGATGTGCGCCGCCGGGTCGAATTCCTTGCCGACCGACGGATTTCCCTGCGGAACCCAGATTTCGACGCGCGTCGAGCTGTAGCTGCTCGGAATATAACGCACGTAATAGCCGTCCGGATGTATCGACCAGCGTCCCGAAGGGACGTCGATGCTGCCTTCGCCGAGCGGCGCGTTGCCCGACAAAACCGCCACTCTTTCCATTTCCGCGAACGACCCGTTGGCGGAAGTCAGCATCTGCCGCAGCTGCGCCTCAGCCTGCGCGATCTGGCGCAGCGGCGCGGGCACACCGCCCAGGGCGTCTGTGAGCGCGTTGCCGTGGAGGACGTCCAGCGCGCTCCGGTTCAATCCGGCGAGCTGGCGCGGCGTCAGCAATTGGGAGGCGGTCGCCTTCAGGTCGCTCGATAAATCTTCAAATTTAGCGCGGGCGATGATTGCCCACAAAAGCATCTGAATTTTGCTCTGCGGGATTTCGGGACGGTTAACCGAATTGCGCACGATGGTCATCACGGCGTCTTCAGCCGGACCTTTCGGCGGCGCGTAAAGATAACCGGCGCCGCCGCCCGGTCCGTGCGTTCCGGCTTTCAGGCAATAGCTCTGCACCTGCATCGAATAATAACCGGTCTGAAGAACGAAACCGCCGTTCGGCGTGCGCTGCAAAGTCATCAGCGAGCGCTGCGCCTCGCGCGGCGTAAAACCGTCTGTGGAAGCGTCGCCCCATTTCGCGTCCGGCAGGCTCGTCGTAATCGGCTGCTTATCTCCGAGCGGGTTGGGAACTTTCTTTTTCAGCTTGTCGCCGAGTCCGCCCAAGCCGCCCAACTGCGCCGAAACGCTCGCCGCCTGACCGCATAAAAGAACAAAAGCAAAAAGAAAAATAAGTCGTTTGTAAGTAGTAAAAGTCATATTTTTAATTGGCTCCGGATAACGTGCGCCGTTCGTATAAATTATAATTTTGGTCGAAGAATTTTCGCCCTTAATTGCTAAAGCGTAAAAATTAGGCGAAAGGTATCAGGCGCGGAAAATTATTTTTAGTATGTAAAGAATGTCGATAATATTATCGACATTCCTGTTTAGCTTTTCGCAAACAACTTCCCGAGTTTGGAAGCCGTTGACCGAGAGACTCTGACGACTTTGGAAGATTTAATTCCCGTTTGCGTTGCACGAAAATTTGCCTCGGATTCTAGCTCGTCACGATTATGCCAATGCCGGTTTAACTCAAATAATTACCGGCAATTCGATAATAAATTTGGCGCCTCGCGGAGAATTGTTCACCGCTTTGATTTTGCCGCCGTGTTCGATGACGATTCTTTGGACGATCGCCAAGCCCAAGCCGGTTCCGCGTCCTTTGGTCGAAAAATACGGCTGAAAAAGCTTCTGGAAATCCGACGGCGCGATGCCGACGCCGTTATCGGAAACTTCCGCCACGATCAAATCCCGCCCTTTGTCGTGAAAAGTCTTGACGCTGATGCGTTTATCCGTCTGCGATTTATCGAAAGCCTCGATGGCGTTGTCAATCAGATTGACGAAAACTCTTTTCAGCTGTTCTTCGTCGAGCATCGCCGGCGGCGGATTTTGCGCCAGATTCGTCTCAATGCGCACGTCGTTAAAACGGTCTTCGTAAAGCGCGACCGACTGGCGCACGATTTCATTGACGCTGCCGTCTTCCAGCCTGACGTTCGGCAGGCGCGCAAAGCGCGAAAACTCGTCAACCATAGATTTCAGGCTGTTGACCTCGCGCAAAATGGTGGACGTGCTTTCTTCGACGACCTTTTCAAATTGCCCTTTGTCCTTCGTCCTTTGTCCTTCGCCGTTCGCAGGCGAATCTTTCGTTTCATTTTCCGCTGCCGAAGAATGAACGGCGAAAGACGAGTTTCGATAAAAATTCTTGATAATTCTCTCGGCTGAAAGCTGAATCGGCGTGAGCGGATTTTTGATTTCGTGCGCCATCCGGCGGGCGACCTCCGCCCAGGCTGAAGCGCGCTGCGCCTGCAATAGCTCGCTTAAATCTTCGATGACCAGCACGACGCCGTTTTTATCCGGCAGCGCGGTCGCTGTCAGCGCGACGGGCACGCTCTCGCCGGCGGCTCCCGAACCGTTTCCGGCGGCGTTTTCGCGCGCCAGAACCGTCTGCTCGGCGGCTTGCCCGATGCGTTTGGCGCGCGCGAGAAGCTTTTCCAGCACCGCCCGGTTTTCCGCGTTCACGATGGTCGAAAGCGCAAAATTTTCAAAGCTCGCGTTTTCGAGTCTTAAAATCTGAATCGCCGCCTGGTTAATAGTCGTGATGCGGTCGCGCGCGTCGAAGGAAATGACGCCGGTCGAAAGCGACTGCAAAACGGTTTCGGTGTATTTGCGGCGTTCGAGCAGCTCGGCGGAATTCGCTTCGAGCCGCGAAGACATTTGATTGAAAGACGAAACCAGCAAGGCAAGCTCGTCTTCCGCCGGAACGTCGACGCGATGCGAAAAATTCCCTTTCGCTATTTCGTCAGCACCTTCCGCCAGGGCTTTTATCGGGATGGTCAGCCCGCGCGCGATGTAAAACGCCGTCCACGACGAAGCGAAAATCAAAAGAAAAGTCAGCAGCCCGAGCGTCGAAAGCCCGATTCGCCGGACGGTGATTTGCTGCTCTTTTAATTTATCGAATTCGATTAAGGAATTTTCGACCATTTGGCTGACGTTTTCTTCCGGTCGCAAATCCGGCACGACGACTAATTTGCGCCCGTCGGAAAAATCGGCGACTGCGGCGTCGAAGCCTTTGCCGTCGCGCAAAGCGGGCGCGTCGAGTTGATTTTGCCGGACGAACAAAATCGTCCGGTCGAGTTCCGTTTTTTGTTCGGACGAAAGCCGGCGCTCGCTCGCCGCCAGAATTTCGCCCGTTTTCGACAAAACCGAAAGCCGCGTCAGATTTCCCTGCTCGACGATTTGCAAAAGGCTTTCGTTCGTGATTTCCTGCCGGTCCAGAACCTTCGCCAGCATCCGCGCCGTCTCGCTCAGCTTCAGCGTCTGGTCTTCGATCGCCTGCGTCTGCACTTCGCGCGCCTCGCGGATGACGTTTTCGGGAATCTGCGTAAACCAGCGCTCCAGCGCGCGATTCATAAACAGATACGAAAAAACCGCCATCGCGATAATCGGCAAAAGGCTGACGGCGAAAAAATAAATCAGCAGGCGCGTTTTTATCTTCGAGCCTACTGCCAGCGCGCGCCGCTCGCGCCGGAGCTTGACCAGACTGCGGACGAAGATAAACGCGAAAATAACAAAGGCGATAAAATTCAGCGACGAAAGCGCGTAGAGAGCGAGCGTGTCGTTGGCGGTTTCGACCGACAATTCTTTCCAGAGATTCGAGGTTTGCAGCAGCACCAGACCCGTCAGCAAAAAAAACACCAGCCCGCCCAGAATCCAGGGCGGCGAGCGGCGTTTGAAAGGCGGCGTTTGTCTTTCCACGACAGCCAGTTTAACACAACTTGGAAGGCGGAATACGGAATCCGGAAGGCGGAATTCAGAAATACATTTGGCGCCCGGCATTTGGCGTTTTGCCTTTCGGACGTTTGTTGTCAGACGCCGTTTAATTGGCTAAACTCAATTAAATTTATGAGCGTCAACGACATTTTCTTTAATCAATTCGGGCGGCTGCGAAGCGGCTGGCGATTTCTGGTTTTTCTGCTCTCATTCGGCATCTTGTCGGTTTTTTTCGCGACCGGCGCGATCAAGGTTCTTTCCGAATTGCCAATCGGATTTACGCCCGACAGTCTGCTCGCTCTTTTCGTCCCGTTTACGCTTTTCGCGGCGCTGGCGATTTTTCTCGGCTGGCTTTACGGCAGGATTTTTGAAGATTTGCCGTTTCGCGCGCTCGGCTTCTGGTTTACGAAAAACTGGCTGAAAGATTTATTTCTCGGATGCGTTCTGGGCGCGGCTGCGCTGTGTTTCGCGGCTCTTCTGGCGGCAATTTTCGGCGGCGTGAGCTTTCAATTCAACCGGGCGGCGGGCGCGTCCGCAATTTTTTTGACGCTCGGCGTTTCGCTGTCGATTTTTATCGCCGGCGCGATTTTTGAGGAGGCGTTTTTTCGCGGTTATATGCTGCAAACTCTGGCGCGCGCGAAGCTTTTCCTGGTTGGCTCAGTCGTTACCTCGCTTCTTTTTGCGGCGGCGCACAACGACAATCCGAGCGCCGGTTTTCTTTCGTGGCTGAACACATTTATCGCGGGCGTCTGGTTTGCGGTCGCTTATTACAAAACGCGGAACCTGTGGTTTCCTTTCGGGCTTCACCTGATGTGGAACTGGTTTCAAGGCGCCATTCTGGGAATCAACGTCAGCGGGCTGCAAAAAATCGTGACCGCGCCCGTGCTGCAATCGACCGATACCGGACCGGTCTGGCTGACCGGCGGCGAATACGGGCTGGAAGGCGGAATCGCCTGCACGGCGGTATTGATTTTTTCAACTGTTTTGATTTATTTTTTGCCGTTTCTAAAACCGTCCGAAGAAATGCTGGCTCTGACGAGCGAAGAAAAAATTAAAGAAGCGAGAACTGAAAAGTGAGAATTGAGAATTGGAAACATTCATTCTCAGTTCTTAGTTTTCAGTTAAAAATTTTTCGTCCAGCGCCCGCAAAATTTGCAAAAGGTGGCGGCGGTTTTCGCCGAAATCGCTGTTGCCGACGCGCGAAGCCGAACGAATATTTACGGTCGTTTCGCCCGTTTCCGCGTCGTATTCGGCTTTTATTTCCAAATCATCGGTGAAAACGACGACCGGGATTTCCGCTTTTACGACGCCGGAATTTTCCGCAGCGGCGGCGGAGACGAATTTCCAGTTTTGCCCGTAACTGGTCAGCATTGGAATCAATTTTTCCAGCTCGGCGATAAAGCTTTGCAGATTCGTCTTATATTTTCGCTGGCGCAAATTTTCTTCTTGATGATTTTCCGTCGTTTCGGCGACATTTCCGAGATTTGCCACTGCTAATCCCGCGATTCCGACAGTAGCCGCGCCCGCCACGATTCCCAGAATTTTTAGAATATTCATAAATTTTTGAGTCGAGAGCAACATGTTTTTTTGTGTCTTGATACTTATATCGTCTGAATCTTGAAGCTAATATCGACCGCCCGCGCCGAGTGCGTCAGTTTTCCGACGCTTATCAAATCGACGCCCGCTTCGGCAAACGAGCGAACCGTATCCAGATTCATCCCGCCCGATGCTTCAATCAAAACATTCGGGTTCATATTGCGCGACATTTCGACCAGTTTCGCCGCTTCGTCCGGCGTCTGGTTGTCGATCATAATGATGTCGGCGCCCGCCAGAACCGCTTCTCTGAGCTGCGCCCAATTGGTAATTTCGACTTCGACTTTATGCAGATGCCCGATTTTTTGTTTCGCCAGCTGGACGGCTTCCTTGACGCCGCCGGCAAGCGTGATGTGATTGTCTTTAATCAAAACGCCGTCGTCCAAGCCGAGCCGGTGATTTTTCGCGCCGCCGATGGTGACGGCGTATTTTTCCAGCAGGCGCAAGCCAGGCGTGGTTTTGCGCGTATCGACAATCGCGGCGCTGGTGCCTTCGATGGCGCGCACGTATTGCCTGGTTAAAGTAGCGATGCCGGAAAGCCTCTGAATCAGGTTCAGCGCGGTGCGCTCGCCCGCCAGCAAAACGTCGGCAAAACCTTTCTGCGTGGCGAAAACCGTTCCCGCTTTCACCTCCTCGCCGTCGTTAAAGACCGGTTCGAGTTCGGGCGATTCGGGGTCGAGATGCATAAAAACCGCCTCGGCAATCTCGATGCCGCAAACGACCAAATCTTCCTTTGCCAGAAATCTGCCGACGCCGCGCGCATCATCCGGCACGGTTGCCTGCGTCGTAATATCGCCGCGCCCCAAATCTTCCGCCAGAAATTCGCCGATTTGCCCCATAATGGCACCTGTATCAAGCCAGCTCATATTGAACTAAAGTATCATAAATAAAAGGATTTTTCACAAAAATGTTTCGCTTTCGAAAGTTCGCCGAACGCTTTCCGGAGAGCAGAAATAGCGCCTGTTCATAAATCGATAAATTAATTTCTTCGCGCGCTTTGCTCCGTGGCGCGAGACGATTTCAATTTAATCGGACTTTAAAATTTATTTGAGAAGCTTTCCCGCCAAATCGCCAAGCGCGCCAAATAATGCTTAGTCGGCGCTTTTATCAAAGCCTCGATGAAGATTGATGCCGGAAATTCTCCGACAAATAAAAAAAGCGTCCGGGTTTAACTACCCGAACGCTTTTCGAAGAGAATTTATGAACTACCGGAATTCTTAGTAGGCTTGAATATTAAGAATTCCCTGCAAAATCGAGCCTAAGATGCTCAAACCGCCGCTTGTGTTCGAGCCGTAGCGAGAGCGGCTGTAGTAACCGTCTTCGTAACCGCGCTGGAAGCCCTGCTGGAAATAATAACGGTACTGGCTCGAATCGACGTAGCTTTGATAACCGTAATTTCCGCTTCGATACAGCGACGAACCGCCGTAATTGTATCCGCGTCTATATGAGCGGTCAGCTTGCCCGGCGCGAAAGCCCTGCTGATAACCTCTGTTGACCGCTTGGCGGAGCAGTTCGGCGCCGCGCTGATCGGTCTGGTAATAACCGCCGTTGCGATAAACGCGATAGCGTCTGGCTTGCATATTTTCAAGCTTTTGCTGTTGTTTTTCGATTTTTTGCTGCTGTTTCCAGACTTTCTGCTGTTGTTTCTGAATTTGCTTATTCGTTTGAGCGCCGGCAATTTCACTTGTTCCCAGAATTGCCGCGAAACCGAGTGCCGATACTGCTATCGTTCGCTTCAAGTTATTTAATTTCATGAGTTTCTCCTTGTTCTTGTTGCCCTAATAAAATAAAAAAGAGCGTTCCCTTATAAATGATTGGAATTTATTCGAGTTCCAACCGACTCGACAACTAATATAGCAATCAGCGTACCACAACGGCAAACCTAAGAAACTAAAGTGCTTTTTGAGATTCCGGCGATGCTCCGAAATACCATTAGGTATACAGTTAATCTTTATCGGCTGAGACTTGAGCCCGATGAATTAATTGCCGCCAGCCTCGCCAATCGGGTCGTCAAGCCCGAGCGGCTTTAGTTGCAAATCAGTAAAAGAGTTTGATTTTTGTGCGTCTTTCGGGTTTACATTCGATGTAAATTTCGATACTCGGAACCCGCCAAAAAAAAAATCTTAAAAATTGTGTTTTTTTTGCATTTTCCCGTTGACTATTTTTCAAAATTCGGTCTAAAATGACAGCACCATCTAACCCAAGGCTGTTATCCGACGATTTGGGAAAGAACGGTGTCCGGGGCTTAATGTGGGCTAAGTCCCGGATTTTCTTTTTTGCAGGTTTCTTCTTCCAATCCTTTCGACCGCACTTATTCTCTATAAATACAGCGAGTTTAGTTAAATGAAAAACAAAAAGGCTTCGGAATAAGTCAAAGCCGATAGCCGAAAGTTTTTACCTCTCGGCTATCAGCTTTCATTTATTCCGAAGTTTTATCGTATTTATTTGAAATAATCGATTTTATGAAATAATCGATTTTATCCGGCGGAATTTTTTATTTTATCGGCGCGGTGATTTTCTTCAGGTCTTTCGGATTATATTCGTAGGTCGTGACCGTATCAAAAACCAGATTATCTCTGCTGTCATTCATTGATTTAGTCATCGATTTTCTGATTAAGCCTTTTCCGTCAACGAATATTTTCTGCTCAAAAAATGTTGTCCGTGTTTGCAGATTAAGCCTCGTTTGCTCGGTGATAACTTTGAATTTTTCGCCGCCCTCGGTGACTTCTTCAAGCCGGTATTCGCTTTTGGAATCAGTGTCGGTAGCGTCGCCTATCATAAATCTGCCTTTAGTCAAATCTTCTTTCTCCCAGCGACCGCCGTTTACTCTCTGATACTCCGTACCTTTGACGCGAATCGTTTCGGTTTTGGTAACGACATTGTCTTTTTTCCGGGTCGTCAGCTGTCTCGAACTGTCCGGAGGCTGTGTTTCGGTGACGGTTTCGACAATTTCTGAAACCGCGCCGGAATTATATTTCGTGAAGACGTACACGACTCTTCGAGCTACATTCGCCGCCTGACTGTAGGCGCTGTTGCTGGCGGCTCGATATTCGGCTTCGGTGATGGTTTTCGCCTGACCGAACGCGCCGGCGGCGAGCGCAAGAATGAATAAAAAAACGTGAAATAATTTTCCAATCTTCATAATCCTCCTTATTTTAACGCTTCCAGATTTTGCTTTAAGCTTAACGCCTGTGTTTCGATTTCCGCCACGCGGGCGCGGATTTCCTGAACCTTTTCGGCGGGCGCTTTCTCGACAAAGTTTTGATTGGAAAGCTGTTTTTGCAGTCTTTCGTTTTCCGATTCGAGCTTGCTCAACTGATTTTCCAGCCGCTCGGTTTCTTTCTGAAAATCAATCAAGCCTTCGAGCGGCACGGCAAGCTCCGCGCCGCCGGTCAGAACGGCGCGCGCCGAAGCCTTCGGAACTTCCGCGTTTTCACCGATTTGCAAATCATTGGCGCGCGCCAGCTTTAAAATCCGCGCTTCGTTTTCGGCAAAGATTTTTTGCAGCTTGCCGCTCGCCGAAACCGTCAGCGAAATTCTGTCCGAAGGCTTGATGTTCATTTCGGCGCGAATGTTTCGCGCTTTTGAAATCAACTCGATAACGGCTTGCATTTCGCTTTCCGCTTTTTCGTCAATCAGCGCCCTATCGCCTTTCGGAAAATCGGCGAGCATAATCGACTGCTCCGCGTTTCGATAAGCCGGATTATGCAGCGCGCGCGAAACTTCCGGCAGCTTTTGCCATAATTCCTCGGTCAGAAACGGCATAAACGGATGCAGCAAACGCAGAGCCTGCTCCAGAATCGTGATAATGCGCGAGCGCGCCGCGTCGCGCCCGACGCTCGGTTCCGGCGCGGTGATTTCGTCTTTGACCAGCTCGATATACCAATCGCAGAAATCGTCCCAGAAAAAGTGATAAAGAAGCTGCACGGCTTCGTGAAATTGATAAGTTTCCAGCGCGCGGTTCACGCTCAAAGCCGTTTTATTGAGCCGCGAAACGATCCAGCGGTCGGCAATCGAAAGATTTTCCTTCGGATTGTCAGCCGCAAATTCCGGCACGATTTTATCCAGAAATTCTTCGTCTTCCTCATCCAGCTCGCTCAACTCGTCGCTTATCAGGTTTTGAATTTCCAAGACTTCGGCTCGCGGATTCAGAAAAGTGTAATCAACCTGCGCGCCTTCGCTATTTAAGAGGCAAAAGCGCGTCGCGTTCCAGATTTTGTTAGCGAAATTGCGGAAAGATTCGACCTTTTCGTCGCGCCACGCGAAATCCGCGCCCGTCGCCGAACCGGCTAAAGCCATACGGGTCGCATCGACGCCGAATTTTTCGAAAACGTCGAGCGGGTCGATGCCGTTCAATTTCGTCTTCGACATTCGCTGCCCGTTTTTGTCCAGAACCGTGCCGTGAATTATAACGTCTTTGAAAGGTTTTTCGCCCAAAAATTTCAAAGCCGTCATCACCATCCGCGAAACCCAGAGAAAAATAATATCGCGTCCCGTCACCAGCACGTCGGTCGGGTGAAACGTCTTTAAATCTTCCGTTTCGGTCACTTCGCCGTTCCAGCCGAGCGTCGAGAAAGACCACAAGGCGGACGAAAACCACGTGTCGAGAACGTCCGGGTCTTGCGTTAAATCGCTGGCGCCAGCCTGCTCGAAAGCTTCTTCCTTCGTCCGCGCCACGTAGACATTTCCCCGTTTGTCATACCAGGCGGGAATCTGGTGTCCCCACCAGAGCTGGCGCGAAATCGTCCAGTCTCTGAGATTTTCCAGCCACGTCGTGTAAATTTTTTCATACGGAACTTCGGGAAAAAAGCGCGGCGCTTTCTCGCGGCGCATCAAATCCAGAGCCATATCGCGCATCTCGTCCATTTTTACGAACCATTGCTCGGAAAGAAGCGGCTCGACGACCGTTTTGCAGCGCTCGCAATGCGGCAGCGTCACTTCGTAATCGTCGACTTTTTCCAGCAAGCCCAGTTCTTCGAATTTCTCGATTACTCGTTCGCGCGCCGCGTAACGGTCCAAGCCTTCAAACTCCGCGCCCGCCGCCCGGTTCATCGTCGCGTCTTTGTTCATCACGTTGAGCTGTTCGAGATTGTGACGCAAGCCGAGCTCGTAATCGTTCGGGTCGTGCGCGGGCGTGATTTTCACCGCGCCCGTGCCGAACGCCGCGTCGACGTAATCGTCGGCGACAATCAGGATTTCGCGATTCGTGAGCGGCAGCTCGATTGTTTGCCCGATTAAATCCTGATAGCGCGCATCTTCGGGATTAACGGCGACCGCCGTATCGCCGAGCATCGTTTCGGGGCGCGTCGTCGCCACCGTGATTTTTTTATCGGAATTTTTTAAAGGATATTGCAGATAAAAAAGCTTGCCGTCTTTTTTCGTTTCTTCTTTGACTTCCAAATCGGACAAAACGGTCTTGTCGCGCGGGCACCAGTTGATAATGCGATTGCCGCGATAAATCCAGCCTTCTTCGTAAAGACGCACGAAAACTTCGCGCACCGCCCGCGACAAGCTTTCGTCCATCGTAAAGCGCTCGCGCGACCAATCGACCGAGAGACCTTCGCGGCGAATCTGGCGCGTAATCTCGCCGCCGTATTTCGCTTTCCACGCCCAGACTTTTTCGGTGAAAGCTTCGCGCCCGATGTCCTGCGGCGTTTTCTTTTCTTCCTGCTTTAGCTGGCGCGTCACCATCAGCTGCGTCGAGATGCCCGCGTGGTCGACGCCGACGACAAAAAGCGCTCTGTAGCCCTGCATTCGCTTCCAGCGCGTCAAGGTATCCATCAGCGTATGCTGGAGCGCGTGTCCCATATGCAGGCTGCCCGTCACGTTCGGCGGCGGAATGACGATTGAATACGGCTCGGCGTCCGGGTTTTCGTTGATTTCCGGCGCGAAATAACCTTTGCTTTCCCAGTTTTGATAATGACTCTCTTCGGCTTCTTTCGGATTATATGCTTTTGCGATTTCCATAAAAATAAGTATTCAGAAGTCAGTAGCCGGAAGTTTGCGGAATCAAATTTATGCCGACTGCCGACTTGCGTCTTTCGACTTCTTTTCAAAAATTCTAAAACAAAAACGGCTAGCTTTCATCTCGTTGGCGAAAACTAACCGCTGCTGATTACTAACTATAAATATTTTCTATTCTTTTAATTTCTCTGCGACCATTTTTTTAATAATTAAATCCGCCTGCTGCGGAACTACTTCCCAGGCGATTTCTTTGACCGCGCTGGCGGAAAGCTTTTCAATCACGCGCTGCGCAATCGCGTCGATCATTTCCGGCGAAAGCTGGCTCGAAGCGCTCGCCGCCATTGCTTCGGTTTCCGTCGGCTGAGCGTTTTCCGTTTCCGTCGTCTGAACGGTTTGCGTTTCTTCCGGCTGGACGCTTTCAGTCTCGGTCGAATAAACATTTTCCGTTTCTTCCGGCTGAACATTTTGCGTTTCCGACGCTTCAAGCGTTTCCGATTCAACCGGTTGAGCGATTTCCGCTTCGGTCGGCTGAATGCTTTCCGTTTCCGTCGTTTGATAAGATTCGTTTTCAGAAACAGCCGTCCGGCTTTCCGCGCTCACTTCATCTGCGCCGGCAATTTCCGCTTGCGGCTGAATATTTTCCGTTTCTTCTTCTTCTTCGTCTTCAAACTCGTCATCGTCGAACAGTTCCAGAAAGTCGTCATCGTCCTCCGAAGACTCAAACGCCGGAGCGGTTTGCGCAGGCGGCGAAATTTCGCCCGAATTCGTCTGTTGCGACGAAGAATCTTCCTGAGCCGGAGAAACATAAGCGTCCGGCGCGGCGGATTCAATCTCTCTCAAATCGGAGGCGGAAAGCGGCTGAGTTTTGCCGTAATCTTCTTCTCGCGGCTCGACATAATTTCTCGACGAAAATTTCTGCGCCTCGTCAAACGCAAAACTGCTCGCCTGATTGGTCTGAATCATTTCGTCGTCGTATCCGGCGTCTTCATAACGCGGCGTTTCTGCCGATTCGAAGACTTCGGCTTCGATAGGCGTCTCTATTTCCTGCGTCTCGGCAAAGCTGTTTTCCAGAGCAGTCGGCGCGGCTTCGACGTTTTCCGTTTCCGAACGCTCGAGCAGTTCCGAGACTTTGCTGACCAGCTGGCGAATCGACTGAAACGGCTTCGTTAAATAATCGTCCGCGCCGACGCGCCGCGCTTCCTGCTCGTCAAACGGCTCAAACGAGCCGACCAGCAAAATGACCGGCGTATTTTTGAATTTTTCGTATTGCTTAATCCGTTCGCAAACCAGATAGCCGTTGATGCCCGGCATATTGACGTCAGCCATCACCAGATCCGGCGAAATCTCTAAAAGCCGGTCTATCGCCTCGTTGCCGTCGCCGACGGCAAAAACTTCGATGCCTTCATCGGCAAAGGTCAGGTTGACGACCTTTTGAATCGTTACCGAATCGTCTGCCAACAATAATTTGCGTCTTGACACTGAGAATTA
>DASVRL010000379.1:0-6542 GCA_036388635.1 Pyrinomonadaceae bacterium | reverse complement strand
CTCAGACCGAGCGACGAGATGTTTTATGTGAAAAAGGACACTTAAAATTTTATGAGCCAGATAGTTTATGAAGAAACGGGAACGCTTAAGCAAAAAAATACTTCGCTTACTCCTTTTGTCGTAGTAATATCGCCGTTCTCTCAAGATTACGGCGTGTCCGGAGTATGGCGCGAACGCCGAGCTGTTCGAGACGCAGACGGAAGACTCATAAGCTGGGAAGCGGTTCTCGGCAATGAGCGAGGCGCGCATCTGCTGCATGATATTTTTGAAATTACCAAAACCGATGGATATTCCGGGAACGGAGGAAGCGAAGCGTTGAGGAGTTATCAATTATTCCACAGCGGGAAAGGTGAAAAGCTTGAATTATTTATCGGAATTTCCCGCCTCCTTTATACTGACGATGAAATTGAATTGCGCTTTGAGGGCGAAACCGGCGAAGTTGAAAATTTGAAAAAAATCGTCAAACCCGTGCTTCAAGACTGTTTGCGATAATTTGTCAGAGTTGTCGAAGAATTAGGCGAAGGAATATAGAAAAATGAGAATTTTAGTTTCGACCGACGGCTCGGAATTCAGCCGCGCCGCCGTCGAAAAATGCTTTCAGATAATTGTCGCGCCGGAAAACACGGCGATAAAAATCGTCTGCGTTTTCGAAGTTACCGAGCCGATGGATATTAGTATATCGCCGGAATTTTCTCAGGAGCTGGAAAGCTCGGCGCGCAAAAAGGCTGAGGAATTTGCCGAGCAATCCGCCGCGCAGTTTAGAGAAGGCTTTCCGAATATCGATTTGACGACCGAGGTTTCCAAGGGCGCGCCCGACGAGATGCTTATCGAAGCGGCGAAAAATTGGGCGGCGGATTTAATTGTCATCGGCTCGCACGGGCGCGGCTTTTGGAAACGAATGCTGCTCGGTTCGATTACCGATTCGCTGGTTCACCACGCGCCCTGCTCGGTTCTCGTCGTGCGCGGAACCAATCGCGAAAACGCATAATATCTCGGATTTCCGTTGCCGAAAAGAAATCTTACCGACCTTCAGATTTTTGTCGCTATAACTTCGAGATATTCGCCTTCGACATAAGTCGTGTTGTCCGTCGCTTGATTATGCTCCGTCCAGAGCCGCTCCAAATCGCTTCGCAGCGCCGCTTGCCCGTCAGCGTCGAGCGAATCAAAGGCGCGTTGCGTCGGACCGTAGTAGAGGCGAAAGGATTCGACCGTCTCGGCAGGCGGAAACGGATAATTGAACGCGCACATTCGCCGCGTCAACTGCAAATCCGCGATTCCGTCACGCAGTCGCTCGCGCACGGTTTGCTCGTCGCCCCACTTGAGCGGCGAAGGCATATTAGGCGGAGGCGGCACGTGTTTGCCCGTGATTTTGAACATCTGACCGATAAATCCTTCCGGCGTCCAATTCGCCATCGCGATTCGTCCGCCGCGCCGGCAGACGCGCACCAGTTCAGCCGCAACCAGTTCGGGGCGCGGCGCAAACATCGCTCCGAACATACTAACGATTTCATCAAAAGCCGCATCCGCATACGGCAGACTTTCGGCGTCGCCCTCGTCAAATTGAATCGTTAAGCCTTCGGATTCGGCACGCGCCCGCGCCTGCTCGAGTAAATTCGTCGCGATGTCCACGCCCGTCACGCTCGCGCCGCCGCGCGCCGCCGGTATCGCCAGGTTGCCGCTGCCGCAAGCCACGTCAAGCACGCGTGCGCCGGGCTTGAGCGCAAGGCGGGCGATAAATTCCTCGGCACCCGTTTCGATGTGCCTGGCGACTTCGCCGAAATCGCCGGTCATCCACATCGCTTTCAGCCGGGTTTTCAAAGCTTCCATCTCGGGATTAATTTCGTTCACAGATTATCTCCTTGCAAATAAAGGTTTTCGTGATTCAAGATACTCCGATTTATCGGGCATTTTTCATATTTTAGTTTACTATAGTTTTTCCGAATTTGTTTTCATACGCCCGGCACTCAAACAAGAAAAGCCCAGCTTTGTCAATGGTTTAAAAAGCCGCCGGAAATAATCGTCTAATTATTGGTCGAGTGATTGATAAGATTAAAAAATCTTTTTTTGTAGGTTTCCGAAAGCGGAATGATGCGGTCTTTGATTTTGATGCGGTCTTTTTCTATCGAGTCGATTTTGTCGAGCGAAATCATATAAGATTTATGCACCCGGCAAATAATATTGGGCGGGATTTGCCTTTCAAATTCCGCGAAGGTCTGGAGCGTCATAATCCGTTTGCCGGCGGCGGTGTGAATCCGCCGGTAATCGCGCATTCCTTCGATGTAAATTATTTCTCTTAAAACCACTTTTTCCAGACGATTTTCGGTTTTGACGAAGATGAAATTGTTCGGCGAGAGCGTTTGTTTTTTCGGCAGATTCAGCGCGACGCGGTCAACCGCCTGAACGAATCTTTCAAACGTAAAAGGTTTTAAAAGATAATCCGTAACCTTTAGGTCGAAACCTTTTAAGGCGTATTCCTGATAAGCCGTCGTGAGAATTACCTGACTTCTGACGGCAGAAGTTTCGAGCAGCTGGATGCCCGACATTTCGCCTAAATTGATGTCTAAAAAAATCAAATCGACTTTATTGGTTTTCAAAAAAACGAGCGCGTCGAGCGCATTGTCGAACAGGGCGCGCAAATTTAGAAAAGGCAGTTTCAGCACGTATTCTTTCGTGCGTTCGAGCGCGAGCGGCTCGTCTTCGACGATGATGCAGTTAATTTTCATACAAAGTTAATTTTACCTTGTAAATTCCTTCGCCGTCGGCAATTTCCAATGCGTGTTTGTCGGGATAGGTCAACATCAGGCGTTTTTTGATAAGCGCGTTTCCCAAGCCGCCGAAATCCTGTTTTCGGCTTTCGTTTGTTTGATAAGAATTTTCGCATTCAAAAACGAGCTTATCTTTTTCAATCGAAATGTTTATCCGAATCGAGTTGGAATTCTTTTTGTTTTCGGTATGCTTGAAGGCATTTTCGATGAACGGAAAAAAAATCATCGGCGCGACGGTTAAATTATTCGGCGCGCCCGTAATGTTCAAATTTACATAATCGGGATTGGTCGTGCGGATTTTTTGCAGTTCGAGATATTTTTCGATGTAATCCAGCTCGGCGGCGAGCGAGATTTTTTCATTCTTCGTTTCGTAAACCATATAACGCAAAATGCCGGAAAGCTTGTTGAGATATGCGGAAGCGAGTGTCGGGTTTTTGGCGATTAAAACGTCTATGTTGTTGATGGTATTAAACAAAAAGTGCGGGTTGATTTGCGATTTGATGAGCGCCAGCGCCAGCTCGAAACTTTTTTGCGTGAGTTCTTCCTTCAGTTTGATTTCCGTGTACCAACTGATAAAACCGCGAATCACCAGCGCGACCGCGCCGTGAATCGCCGCGATCAAAAAAAGACTTGTCGTCAGCACGAAAAACTCGCGCGCGTCGTGAAAAATCGCTTGCTGGAAACCGAAAAAGACGAGCGAAAGCAAACCGCCTGAAAACGCGGAAAGCAAACAAAATAAAGCTCCGAAGATTATCAGAGAGAGGATTTTTCGCCGCGACAAAAAACGCCCGAATAAAAAAAAATAAAATGAATAAAACGAAATCAGATTCGGCACGACGCACAAGATAATCAGTGGAAAAAGCGACAGAAAATTGGCGAACGTCGCCGTTCTTCTGATTTGCATATTGCCGATCGTAAATATCACCGATAAAAGTAATAGATAAATCAGCCAGTATCCGAAATGGATGAGCATCACAAACGCTTTTTTCATCTGGTGGTATCCTAAATTCGCCGGGCTGCGCTTTATTAGTCCCAAAAACGACTATATTAAAATAAAATTCGGCTTTTGTCCGGTGCAGTTTGAATGCAAAATGTATTCGCGACAATTTGCCTGTTTCGTATAACTTATTAAGCGGAATCTAATTCGATATAATACAAAGTCAGCTCCTGCAGGCGAAATTATAACGGAGAACGAAAAGACAATGAGCCAGCCGAGACAAACGCCGGAATCAGTTCAATCCGATTTTGACCGCATCGCCTTGCTCTGCGACGAAAACTGGAATCATAACGCGCATTATCACGGACGTTTGATAAATCAGATTCCCGCGCGATGCCGGCACATTCTCGAAATCGGCTGCGGCACGGGAGAATTCTCTCGACTGCTTGCCGGACGCGCCGAAAGGGTTCTCGCTCTTGATTTATCGCCGCAGATGATTCGCCTGGCGCGGGAACGCTCGAAACTTTACCCGAATATCGATTTCGTCGAGGGCGATGCGATGACTTATCAATTACCGGATAATCAATTTGATTGCATCGCGACGCTGACGACGCTCCATCATTTACCAACCGCAGCCGTCCTGAGAAAAATAAAAAAGGCTTTGAAGCCCGGCGGCATATTTATTTGTCTTGACCTGTATCGACGCTCTAAGCCGACCGACTTGCTTTTCGACGTCGCGGCTTTTCCGGCGAGCTTATTTCTCAGGCTGTTGAAAACCGGAAAACCGCGCCCTTCCAGGGAAATTCGCGAGGCGTATATCGAGCATGGAAAAACGGATACGTATCTCACGTTAACGCAGATTGAGCGGATTTGCGCCGACCTGCTGCCGGGCGCGCTGGTCAGCCGACATTTATTCTGGCGATATTCCATCATTTGGAAAAAAGAAAACGAGGTGCCAACGTAGACAGCGCGACCCGACAAATCATCGAACGTGACCGTGCGGGCAGCTGCCTGTTTATCCAAGTTTTTCGTTAAACATCAGCCCGCGCGTTGCCGGTTTTGCGCCTGGTAAGCTTCGCCGTTCTGCGTCTCAAAACATTCATTTTAAAGCATTAACCTTTTTCCTTTTTAGTAACATAGAGAACGTAACTCGCCGCCGTAATCGCAACAAAATAGATAACGGCAAGAAGCTGAACGTTGATTGGCGGAATTTTTCGGTTGGCGAATTGCCCGGAACTCATCAGAAAATCAAGCGTGCCGTGATTATACGGTAAGATATAGCTGTATTCCCACGCCAGCATGCCGATACCCAGAAACCAAATTGCGAAACCCGCGCCGACCGGAACCAAAAAATTTTTGAATTGCAGACTTATCAAATATTGCAGCGCCAAAATCGGCAGGCAATCCAGAAAAAAGCCGCAATTTGCGTTCAAAAAATCCATAAAGGGAATCGGCGCGCTCGGATACGGAACGCTGCTGAAAAGCATCGAAGGAATAACCGCCGACAGATAAATTCCGACATTAAACAGCACAAAAACTTCGACCAGCATTATCAAAATCACCAGAAATTTAGCGAAGAAAATCGTCGTAAATCCCTGCGGCGTCGTGTGAAGCTGCTTCCACGCGTTGTTTTTATATTCGATTTGAGTGATCAAGCCCGTCGCCAGAATAATCCCGACCGGCAGCAAAAAAACCGCCATCGATTCCCAGGTTTGATTCCAGAGCTTTTGCCAGAAATCATCCGCAACGTAAAGAGCAGACAATTTGTCGGCGTTCTTTATTCTCGCCAATAAAATAATCGTCGGCGTAAAAAACGCGCCGACCAGAACGAGCCACGACGCCAGGCTGCGTTTCTTTTTGAGCCATTCGCTTTGAAAACTATTGATAAAAGTCATAATTATTTAAATCAGTTGCCGCCGGCTTCGACAAACCTTTGAGATTCGGTAAAACGACGGAATTGACGCGGGCGCCGGACAACTGAATATTTATGAAAATACGCCTCGCTTCGCTTTGCTGCGGCGCAGCGAGAGCCTTAGCCGAACTTCAGTATTGGCGCATTGTTTTACTCGCTGATAACGTCGAAAAAGATTTTTTCCAGGTCATTTTCAATCCGGCTGATTTGATAAACTTCGACGTTGTTTTGCACCAGTTTCCGATTGATTGCGGCAATTGTTTCTTTTTCGAGAATCGGCGTTGCCACTCTGCCCGCTTCAATTCGGGAAATAATGCTGAAATCGTTGATAATCTGCGAAGATTTAGAATCATTATTCGTTTCGAAAACGATGAATGAATTTTGCTGTCGTTTGCTTACCAGTTCGGCTAGAGTTCCTTGAAAAAGCAGATTTCCTTGATTGATAATGCCGACGTGCGTGACGAGCTTTTCGATTTCAGATAACAAATGACTGGAAATTAAAATCGTAATTCCGTGATTTACATTCAAATTTTGCAGCAGTTCGCGGATTTCCAAAATTCCGTTCGGGTCTAAACCGTTTGTCGGTTCGTCCAGGATCAGCAAAGACGGCGAATGAAGCAGGGCAATCGCAATGCTCAGACGCTGTTTCATTCCGAGCGAAAATTGCGCGGCGCGTTTGCTGCCCGTTCGCGCCAGACCGACTAATTCCAGAACTTCTCCGATTCGCTGTTTCGGGCACCGGTAAACTTTTTGCAGAATTTTCAGATTTTCAATCGCCGTCAAATGCCCGTAAATAGAAGGGCTTTCAATCATCGCTCCGGTTCGGCGCAAAGTCTCGACACGATTTTTTTCAAACGGTTTTCCGAAAACCGAAATCCCGCCGGATTGTTTTTTGAGCAATCCCAGAATCAGTTTCAGCGTCGTCGTT
>DASVRL010000378.1:0-12655 GCA_036388635.1 Pyrinomonadaceae bacterium | reverse complement strand
CACCGCCAGCGCGGCCGTGCCGAGCCACGCCGACCAGTCGCCGAGCTCGCTCATCGTGCACTTCACGTCCTGCACGCTCCAGCCGCGACACGCCGCCACCGCCACGAAGATCCAGATCAGCGCCTGCACGCCGGTCGCGAGGATCTCCGCGAAGACGGACGTCGTCGCCACGCGGCTACTCCACCGTCACACTCTTGGCCAGGTTGCGCGGCTGATCGACGTCGCAGCCGCGGCGGACGGCGATGTGATATGCCAGCAGCTGCAAAGGCACGATTGACAGAATCGGGGCGAGCAAATCGGACGTCTCGGGAATCTCGATAACGTGGTCGGAGACGTGCGAGCTCATTTCGTCGCCTTCGGTTAAAATCGAAATCACGATGCCGTCGCGTGATTTTACTTCAACGATGTTCGAGTGGGTTTTTTCATAGCGAACCTCGCTCGCCGCATTTCCGGCTTCGCGGGTATTGACGATAACGACCGGAAGCTTTTCGTCAATCAGCGCGTTTGGTCCGTGTTTCATCTCGCCTGCCGGATAGCCTTCGGCGTGAATGTAGGAAATTTCCTTGAGCTTTAAAGCGCCTTCGAGCGAAACCGGAAAATTTATGCCGCGTCCGAGATAAAGAAAATCCTGCGAGCGGAAAAATTCTCTGGAAAGTTCTTCGACCGAATCGGCGTCGTTTAAAAGATGCTCGATTTTCAGAGGCAGCTCGGCGAGCTGCTGAGCGTGATATTTCGATTGCGCTTCGTCCAGTTTTCCGCGCAGCTGTCCGAGATAAAGCGCGAAAAGATAGAGCGCAATCATCTGCGACGTAAAGGCTTTTGTCGAAGCGACGCCGATTTCCGGTCCGGCGTGCGTCAGAATCGTGCCGTCGGCTTCGCGGTGAATCATCGAGCCCTGCACGTTGCAGACCGCCATAACTTTGCAGCCCGCCGACCGCGCTTCGCGCATCGCGGCAATCGTGTCGGCGGTTTCGCCCGATTGCGAGATGACAATCAATAAAGTGTTTTCGTCCAGAACCGGCTCGCGGTAGCGAAACTCCGAAGCGTAATCGACCTCGACGGAAAGCCGCGAGAGCTGCTCAATCATATACTTTCCGGCGAGCCCGGCGTGCCAGGAAGTTCCGCAGGCGGCGATTTTGATGCTCGTGATTTGTTTAAACTCGTCTTCGGAAATATTCATCGCGTCCAGATAAATGTTGCCGGTATCGAGCGAAATCCGCCCGCGCACCGTGTCGCGGACGGCGCGCGGCTGCTCGTAGATTTCCTTCAGCATAAAATGCTTGAAGCCGCCCTTTTCCGCCATAATCGGGTCCCACGTGATGCGCTGCTGCTTCGGCTCGACGATGTTTCCGTCAAAATCGGTGACGCGCACCGAATCTTTCGTCAAAACGGCGATTTCCTTTTCGCCGAGATAAAAAACGTCGCGCGTGTGCTGGAGAATGGCGGGAATATCCGAGGCGACGAAAAACTCGCCGTCGCCCAAACCGATGACGACCGGCGGACCTTCGCGGACGGCGATAATCATATCCGGCTCGTCGGCGGAAATGATCGAGAGTGCGAAGATTCCCCGAAGATGCCGGACGGTTTTCTGCACGGCTTGCTCGAAACCCAGGTTTTCGGATTTCATAAATTCTTCGATCAAGTGCGCGACGATTTCCGTATCGGTTTCGGTTTTGAATGTGTGTCCCTGGTCTTTGAGTTTTTCTTTCAAAGACAGGTAATTTTCGATAATTCCGTTGTGGACGACGACGATGCGCCCCGTGCAGTCGCGGTGCGGGTGCGCGTTTTCCTCGGTCGGTCGCCCGTGCGTCGCCCAGCGCGTATGACCGATGCCGTAATTTCCGTCGAGCGGGCTCAGGCGAATACACTCTTCGAGATTGCGCAGTTTGCCTTCGGCGCGGCGAATTTCGAGGTCGTTGTTTTCGTCGACGACGGCGATTCCGGCGGAATCATATCCGCGATATTCCAGCTTGCGCAAACCGTCAATGATTAACGGCACAACTTGTTTATTTCCGACGTATCCTACAATTCCACACATAATAGTTTTTATATATTTCTAATCAGCCAATAAATTTTTAATTATCTCTCTGATATTATCGCCTTCTTTTGGAAAAACGGCGCGCCCGCCGGTTTCGTTGGCGATTTTTATCAGAAACGCTTTTGATTCTTCCCGCGAACCCGGCTTTCCCTTTTTTTTGTCCTTCTTTTCCAGCTCAGCTTCGAGAGGTAGATGATTAACAAAACCTATCGTATAAACCTTTATACTAAAGGCTTTTAGATTATTAATAACCTTTGTTTCGGTCGCGGAACTGGCGCGGTCGTCGCCATCGGTTATTAAAATCAAAATCTTTTCGGGATTTTTATTGTCTTTCGCCGAAATCTTTTTTCCGGCTGATTCGATTGCCTCAAACAATAAGGTTTTTCCCACCACCGGATGCAAAGAATCAATCTCTGCTTCCAGCTTTTTCCGGTCTTGACTGTGATTGATGAGGCTTTTGAATCCGGCGACACTGGGATTTACACCCGCGCCGTCAGGGCGAAAACCGTATACCGAAACCAAACCTTTTTGATACGTTTCGGCAACGATTTCCTTTCCGACGTTTTTAACGTTGTCGAGCATCGGCGTCATAGAACCCGTATTGTCCAGCAAAATACCGTAAGAGACGGTTTTTTCGCTTTGCGCCGGAGCCTTTCCAACGTCGATAAAAATCAGCAAAAATAAAGTAATGAGGATTTTCTTTTTCATAATTTCCAAACTCAAACTGAATGATAAATCCGGTGGACGACGATTAAAATCGATTCTTCCTCGCTCGCTTCGAGCGCCGCTTGTTTTAATTCGTCCGTGTATTTTGAAATCGACTTAAAATTTTTCTCGAAATCAAACGGCGTGTCGGCGTAAACCAGATTGATTTTGTCCGAGTCGGTTTCGCCGTTTTCGGAAAGATACAAACCTTTAATATTCTTAATAACCGTGCAGCCGCCGAAAGTCTGTAAAAATTCCTGCTCGAACGCTTTCTGCAAGCGGCGATAACGGGCGTTTTTTCTTTCGGGCAGATAAACTTCAATTCTGGCTCTGGCGGATAGCGGCAACGAATTTCTCCTTTCTTTCCGAAAAACTTTTCATTCTTTTTAAGGCTTCGGCGGGCGAAACCTGTTCGGGGGCAGAGGACTTACGTTCGGATTTTTTGTCGGATTTCTTCATTTGATTTCAGCGGTTTTCGTTTCCGAATTATCGCCGGCTTCTTCTTTTAAATTTTTCTTCACCGTCGCCGGAACGCCCGCCACCAAGGTATCGGGCGGAACGTCTTTGGTGACGACCGAGCCGGCGCCCGTAACGGCGCCGTCGCCGACTTTGACGGGCGCGACGAGCATCGTATCCGAACCGATTTTCACGTCGTTGCCGATGGTCGTCGCGTGTTTGTTTTTGCCGTCGTAATTGCAGGTAATCGTGCCCGCGCCGATGTTGGTTTTTTCGCCGATGGTCGCGTCGCCCAGATAAGTCAGATGACTGGCTTTCGAGCCGCGACCGAGGATGGTTTTCTTGAGTTCGACAAAATTTCCGACCTTGGCGGATTCTTCCATCTTGGCGTGACCGCGCAGGTGCGCCATCGGTCCGACGGTGCAGTTGTTCGAAATTTCCGAATTGACAATCACCGAGTTTTCCAGAATCTCGACGCCGTGTCCGATGCGCGAATTGGTGATCCGCACGCCCGAGCGAATCGTGCAGCCGTCGCCGATTTCGCTCGCGCCTTCAACGGTGACGTTCGGATAAATTATCGTGTCGCGCCCGATGCTCGCCTGCTCGCTGATATAGGCGGCTTGCGGATTGATAAAGCTGACGCCGTAATCGAGCATCAATCGCTTGACGACGCGGTGGCGCAGAACGCGTTCCATATCGGCAAGCTGCACGCGATTGTTGATGCCTTCGATTTCGTGCGCGTCCGGGTGCGCGTAAATGGCGACGTCTTCGCCGTCGGCTCTCAAAAGCTCCGGCACGTCCGTTAAATAATATTCGCCCTGCGCGTTTTCGTTTTTGACGCGGGAAAGCGCGCTGAAAAGCTTTTTGGTGTTGAAACAATAAATGCCGGCGTTGATTTCCCTGATTTTCTTTTCGTCGTCGGTGGCGTCCTTCTGCTCGACGATTTTGTGAAAAAGCCCGGCATCGTCGCGGACGATCCTGCCGTAGCCGGTCGGGTCGTCCATTTTCACCGTCAGAATCGTGCCCGCCGCGCCGCGCCCGCGATGCGTCTGGTGCTGGCGAACGATTCCGGCGAGCGTCCCGGCGCGAATCATCGGCACGTCGCCGGAAAGCACCATCAAAATCGAATCTTCATTTTCCAGAAACGGGCGCGCGGAATTGACGGCGTGACCCGTGCCGAGCTGTTCGGTCTGCCAGACAAACTCGACGTGATTTCTATCCATCTCTTCCAGGACGGCTTTTTTGACGTCTTCGCCCTGATGCCCGATGACGACGTAAACTTTGCGCGGCGCGAGCGCGGTCGCCGTCCGGCAGACGTGATTAATCAAAGGACGTCCGTCGAGCCGGTGCAGAACTTTCGCCTGGTTCGAGCGCATTCGCGTGCCTAATCCGGCGGCGAGAATCAGGACATCGAGATTCGGTTGTTCGTTGGGCAAATTTTCCATACTCACAAAAAAAGTTTAACGCAATGGCGCAAAGGTGCAAGGACGCAAAGGATTTTAAAACAAAAAGTGAAGTAAAAAGGCAGATTTTGCTGTTAATTTTACCAACTCGACTATTTTCCTCTGCGTCTGCGGTGTGCTCCCGTTTTGCGTCCCTGCGTTAAACCTAAACCAAAACCTTCGGCTGCACGGCGCACAGCAAAACGACCTGCGCCAGCTTTTCGGGATGATGACGAACCATTTCGCCCTCGTCCAGAAGATTTCCGCAGACGATTTCCGCGCCTTCAATCGTCTCCGGCGAAACCGAGCCGTGAACGCCGATTTGCTCGGCGCCCTCGGAAGCGTAGCGCGCCGATTGCTCCTCGTTAATCAAGTGATTGTTGACGACGACGTAATCGAAATCAATCTGCGGCGCGTATTCGCGGACCAGTTCCAGATGCCGCCGCGCCGAATAACCGTCGGTTTCGCCGGGCTGCGTCATCAGGTTGCAGACAAAAATTTTCGCCGCACCGGATTCCGCAATCGCTTCCGCCACGCCTTCGACCAGAATCGGCGGCAGCAGACTCGTGTAAAGCGAGCCGGGACCGATCGTGATGACGTCGGCTTCGTAAATCGCGGCTAAGGCTTCGGGCAGCGGATTGCATTTTTCCGGTTCGAGCCGCAGGCGGCGAATCGACGTGCCGAATTTGGCGATGTTCGTTTCGCCTTTGACGATTCTTCCGTCCGTCAGCTCGGCGACCAAGCGCACGTCGGCGACGGTTGCCGGATAAATGTGACCTTTGCTCGCCAGAATTTCGGACGAAAGCTTGACGGCTTCGGCAAAATCGCCGGTAATTTCGCTGAGCGCGGCGAGAAAAAGATTGCCGAAGCTGTGACCGCCGAGTTCGCCGTCGCCGCGAAAACGATGCTGAAAGAGTTTCGATAAAAGCGAAGAATCCTCTGAGAGAGCGACCATACAGTTGCGAATGTCGCCCGGCGGCAGCATCTGCAATTCGTCGCGCAGCCTGCCGCTGCTGCCGCCGTCGTCCGAAACGGCGACGATTGCCGAAAGCTTTTCCAGCCAGAGCGGCTCGGTCTCGCCGGCGTCGACGAATCTTTTCAAGCCGCACAAAAGCGTCGAAAGCCCGTTGCCGCCGCCGATGGCGACTAAATTCAAGCCGTTCGAATCGTGTGAAAAAAGGTGGTTTTTCATTTTTTTTAGCGGTGCGGGCTGACTTTTAAATAATTTTAAAAAGGCGGGTCAGAGCAATTTCCAACGCGGCATTTGTCTTTCGGCGTATTTTATATTTTTATATTTCGGGTTATCAGCAAGCGCGCGTGTTTCCCGAAGGAAAGTTTAGCACTTTTAGGATTCGGTGAGCAATAGGTTTTTGTGATAACCGCCACAGCAAAAACTTATCGAACAAAAACAAAAAAAAATACTTGAAGCCGAACTGCGGTTATGCTAGATTAAAAATGCGGTTTATCGCAAGACCCGCCTGGTAAATCGTCTTAAACCAATTTTCAAAAAATGAAATTAGAGAGAATTTGACAAAAATCCTCCCTCGTTTTACCAATAATAAACAGAAGAAGAGCGAACAGACTCATGGCAGAAACGCCTTTTATCATACAAGAACAACAGTTTCAAAAGATTAAAACCGTGCTCGCGCGGCTGTGCGTCGAATCAGCGGCGCGCGTCGTTTTTCTGGTTGACCGCGACGGTCAGCCGATTGCGTTTCACGGCGACATCGGCGATATGGATACGACCAGCTTTTCGAGCTTGGCAGCGGGCAACGTCGCGGCGACGTCCAGCATGGCAAAGCTTATCGGCGAGGACGTTTTTCCGGCGGTCGTTCACGAAGGCGAGCACGAAAGCATCTACATCTGCGTTATCGGCAGAAGCCTTCTGGTCGTCGTCTTTAACGAACGCTCGACGCTCGGGCTCGTAAAACTCCGCGCCAAACGCGCCAGCCACGAAGTCGCCGCGCTGATAGACGAGATGGTTCAGCATTCCGAGCAAAACAAAGCTCAAAGCAACGCGTTTTTTGCGGAAATTACCGACGAGGATATTGACAGCCTATTTAGTTGATAGTTGATAACTGATAACCGATAGTGAACATTTGACTTTCAGTTATCAGTTATCAACTATCAGTTATCAACTAATTTCTATGACATTCATTAATTACGCTTCACGCGAAATCAACTGCAAAATTGTTTATTACGGTCCCGGTTTGTGCGGCAAAACGACGAACCTGCAATACATCTACGATTCGACCGCGCCGACCGCCAAAGGCAAACTTATCAGTCTGGCGACGGAAACCGACCGCACTTTGTTTTTCGATTTTATGCCGCTCGAACTCGGCACGGTGCGCGGCTTTAAAACGCGTTTTCATCTTTACACCGTTCCCGGTCAGGTTTATTACGACGCCTCGCGCAAGCTGATTTTAAAAGGCGTGGACGGCGTCGTCTTCGTCGCCGACTCGCAGGAAGAACGGATGGACGCCAACATCGAATCGCTCTACAATCTGGAAGAAAATCTCCAGTCGCAGGGCTACAACCTGATGGATTTGCCCTACGTTTTGCAATTAAACAAACGCGATTTGCCGAACGTCATCCCGCCCGAAGAACTCGCCGCCGAACTCCAGCGCAAAGGCGAGCCCGTCTTTGAAGCGGTCGCCGCCAAAGGCGACGGCGTTTTCGACACGCTGAAAGCCGTTGCCAAACAGGTTTTGACCGAACTCAGAAAAGGTTAGTCTTTCATCGTTCAACTTCTTACAGGGTTAGTTTTTCATCGTTCAAATTTCTATGTGGACACGAAAATCCGACGCAGCCATTAAGAATCTTCTCGAAGAAAAATTGCGGCAAAGAAAAAGCCCGCGACGCCCGTTAATCGGGGCGTTTATTATCACCGCCATCTGTATGATTCTCTTTTCCCTCGGCGTCCGGGGCACACGAGCATTCGCTTATTTAACATCTCCGACCAGCCTGTTTGAACCCGTCAATCTATTCATCGGCACATTCGTCTTCGCGCTTCTTTTCTCGATGATGTATTTCAATCAAAGACGAGGCATTTCAAATTTGGCGAGCGACGAAAGTTTCCTGTGCAACCGGTGCAAAGAGCCTTATCTGGTCGATACGGGAAACTCCTCCTGCCGATGCGGCGGACGCCTCGAACCGTCCGATTACTTTAGCTGGGAAGGCTAAAACCTGAAAATCATTTCAATAAACGACAAAAGCCGGCGGGTTTGATCAAACCCGCCGGCTTTCCAACTTCATTTATCTTATTCGAAGCAAAATCTTTGTGAACGAAATTATTTATGATATGAATCAAAAGAGAGTTTATTCGATTCGGGAATTATGGACAGAAAAGCATTGTCTATCAGCTGGAGAATCCTGAACGCCGCTTTGGGCTTGTTCTTTTTGTATTCGATTATCGACGCGTGGATACAGGTGCTCTATTTCAAAAATCCCGAAAAACATTATTACTACATCGGCACGACGTTTTTTATTCCGCTGTTTACCTGTCTGATAGTCGTCTGCGGCTGGAGTTTGGAAAAAAAGTGAGAATTCTGTCGGTCAGGAATCTTGTTTTTTTATTTTAAAGTGGTAATATCAATCACCCTGAACAGAAAAAAAAACGCTCAGATTTTATAAAGAATTATGAACACCTTAGAACTTACCAGAGAAGAATTAATTGGAGAGCCGGAAGAGCGCAAATTAGCGACCGGCAAAAGCATTTTGTCTTTTAACGTCAAGCTGTCCGATAAAATCGCAAATCTCAATACCGGGAATAAATTCGATTATCAGAACGAGCTGTACGAGATAATGAACAAAGAATCGGTTAATTCTCCAGTCAGCTACATTAAATTTAACTGCATTCATAAAGCCGCCAAAAACGCCTAGAACTTTTAGAACCGGCTAAAAAACTCGTTGCTATTCGGATTAATAGTGATAAAATTCTTCAAATTAATTATTAATTAAGAGAATTTGCGGCGCAGATAAAACCGCGAAAAGCCGGAAGCGATAACCGAGCGGGAAATTTAGAAAAGGAGTAATTATGAGTCAGCAAGAAAGCACTTTTCAAAACCGGAGAGACGACGAGTCCAACCGACAGGAAGCGGAAGAAAATAACGAGAAGCCGGATATTCCATTGTTTATGGAAGATAAAGCCGATTCTCCGCACGGCGACGAGCAGGACGAAAAGGACGAGACGGAAGAATAAACCGGCTGCCCGCGTTAAAGGAAATTTGACGTTAATCGCAAAAGTCGCATTGAGTTTTATAAAACTCAATGCGACTTAATTTATAAAATGGACACTTTTTCGCTCTTAGACAGATAAGAAGGCAGGAAAATTTTGAAAGCGCCCGTGAGCTGCCGCGCATCTAATGCGACGATTATTAACGTCTTGCGTCACAGGTAAAATGGCGGCTCAAGCGTCAAGCAGCATCAGAGCAGCGACGGGATTGAAAGTGTAAATTGGATTACAAGCGGCGAAAATGAAAAAACCGCCCAAACGGACGGTTTCCAATCTACTGATTCTAAAGATATTAATGGCGGAGCCGACGGGACTCGAACCCGCGACCTCCAACGTGACAGGCTGGCGTTCTAACCAACTGAACTACGACTCCGCATTCTGAAATCTCAAATTTGAGATTTGAAATTCTTTTAGTGGGCACGAAGGGACTCGAACCCCTAACTTCCTCCTTGTAAGGGAGGCTGTCTACCAATTGACGTACATGCCCGAAAACTTTTCAAATATTCTTTTGACGGCACGCGCCCGGTTTGCCCGATTTTTGTCAAAAAAACATCGCTGTCTTCTATTAAACAGCGAATTGTTATGCTACGAAAATTTTGCACGGGCTGTCAAGTCAGGTGCCGACCAAAGCTTTTATTGATTTCTTTTCAACATCTGCGGCTTTGATTTTATAGTGCTCGGCGGGCGGGTCGAATCGTAAACCAGAATCGTTCCGCCAAAGCCGACGGCGAAACCTTTTTTCCCGGCGAAGAAAACCCTTTCGAGCTTATGGCGGGCGTTTGATTCGATTGGAAGCCAGACGTTTCCAGCCGTCGTCGTGTGAAGAATCGCGCCCTGGTCGCCGACCGCCCAGCCTTCGGTCGCGCTGGTGAAATAAACATCCAGCAAATCTTTATTGACGTTTGAAATCTGTTCGCGCCAGATTTTTCCGGCGTTCGTGGTCGCGTAAATTTTTCCGTTCGAGCCGACCGTCCAGCCGGCGCGCGGATTGACGAAGAAAATCGAGTTCAGCCTCGATTCCGATTTTCCGAAAACGGTCGCTTTGTTCCACGTCAGACCGGCGTCTTCGGTAAAAAGAATCGTGCGCCCGCCGCCGACGATGGCGCCGTGCGAATCGTCGGGAAAATTTCCGTTGAGAAGAAGATAGCGGCTCGGAACCGGCGTTTTTTTCCAGGTCTTTTTATCGTCCTGCATCGCGAAAAACACGCCCGATTCGCCGACCGCGTAGCCGTAGCCGCTTTTGGTGAAAAACATCCGCGCGATGCGGTCGCGACCTTCGCCGCTAAACTCGACTTTTTCCCATCTTTCGCCGCCGTCCGTCGTTTTCATCAGATACGAAGGCGGCGCCGAGCCGAGATTATAAATATCTCTCTCGCATAAAATCCAGCCCGTCTGCTCGTCGGCGAAATAAACGTCGCGGATGCGGTCTTCGGTAAAGCGGCGCGTTTGTTTCCAGGTGTTTCCGCTATCGTCGGTCGAGAGAAAAGTTCCCTGACTGCCGACTATCCAGCCTTTGTTTTCGTTCAGAAAATAAATCGATTGAAGCCACGCAAACGTGCCTGAACTCTGCTTTGTCCAGCCGGCAGCCCGAGCGGTTTGGAAACAGAGCATAAACAGGAATAAAGCTGTAACGGTCTTCACTAAATTCATTCGTCTAAACATAGATGGAAACGCGGAGCGCGGAATGCGGAATAAAGAATTCATCGTTCCGCATTCCGCGTTCCGCGTTTCACTTAAAACGGGACGCCAAATAAAATTCGCACCAGGCTCGCCTTTTCCAAAACCTTGAAAACGTTGCTGACGCTGAGCTTAAAGCCGGCGTCGGGAATAAAAACCTGGTCGCCGGGAACGAGATAAACCATCTCGGCTTTGCCGCGCTCGATAGCCTGCAGATCGACCGGGATTTGCGTCAAGCCTTTTTCCGACTGGCGGTAAATCATCACGCGTTTGCGGTCGCCGTTTTTCAGGACGCCGCCGGATTCGACAATCGCCTCGTAAATGCTGACGCGCCGCGTCATCAGGCGCACGCCGGGCGCGGCGACTTTGCCGAGCACGCTGTAACGAGCCGAGCCGACGCGTTCGAGCGTCACCGTCACCTTCGGGTCGATGATGTATTCGTCGAGTTTTTTCGTGATTTCGTCGGCGACCTGCTCGACCGTTTTGCCGCCGACAAAAACGCCCTCGCGAATCAGCGGATAGGAAATTTTCGCGGTCGGCGGAATGGCGATGCCCGTTTTGCAGTAATTCGGGCATTGCGCGAAAACCTCGACGGAAATGATGTCTTCGGGTCCGAGCCGGTAATTTTTCAGGTAATTGTTGTAATACGGCAAAATCGAGGCTTCTTCCTCGGACGCCGTTTCGCGGCGTTTGTCGTCCGGCACCGTGGTCTGCGTTTCGGTCGTTTCCGTTTTTATTTCGGGAGAAATCTTTGAATTATCTTCCGTTTTGCCGGTTTCGGTTTTCGCCACGCGTTCGCGCTTTTGCGGCGTCGGCGAGACTTCCGCCGTCGGATTCTGCATCGCTTCCTGCGCCGAAACGCCGAGTACGAAAACCAGACCGCTTATCAAGACCAAACCGCTGTTATGAATAAACTTAAATAACTTCATCTTTCTTTCTCCGTCAAAGGTAAAAACGCTTATCTGATTCCGGATTCCAGATTTTAGAATTCGGTCTTCGGTCTTCGATTTTTTTATCGCTCAACATTGAACAATATTCTCTTGCGAAGACCGAAGACCAGAGATTGTTCTAAAATCATCTTCCGCCGCGCCCGAACAGAACGGTTTTCACCGTTTCGAAGACAATCACCAAATCGAGCGCCAGGCTTTGATTTTTGATGTAATACAAATCGAATTGCAGCTTCTGGCGCGCGTCGTCGACCGATGCGCCGTACGGGTATTTTATCTGCGCCCAGCCGGTCAAGCCCGGCGCGACCAGATGGCGATGCTCGTAAAACGGCACTTCGTCCGCCAATTGCGAAACGAAGTGCGGGCGCTCGGGTCGCGGTCCGACAAAGCTCATCTCGCCTTTGATGATGTTCCAGAACTGCGGAATTTCGTCGATCCGGATAACGCGGATTATTTTTCCGATGCGCGTCGCGCGGTCGTCGTCAGCCGTCGCCCAGACGGGTTTTCCGTTTTCTTCCGCGTCTGTGCGCATCGAGCGAAACTTGATGACTTGAAATTTTCTGCCGTTTTTTCCCAAACGCTCCTGCCGGTAAAAAACCGGACCTTTCGAGTCGAGCTTGATCAAAATCGCCGTTATCACCGCAATCGGAAACGATAAAGCCAATCCTATCAACGCCAGAGCGCGATGAATCGCCTCGCGAAAAACGGTTTTCAGACGCGTGTCGCGCCCGCGCCCGGCGAAAATCAGCCACGACGGGCGCAGCATATCCAGATGAACCTGCCCGGTGACTCTTTCATAAAACGATGTGCATTCTTCGATGGAAACGTCGCCCGCCAGGCTCATTCGCAAAAGCATCTCGGTCGGGAAAGCGCCGCGCCGCTCGCGCACGGCTATCACGATGCGGTCGATTTTTTCGCTGTGAACTATTTCTTCCAAATTCGCGGTCGTTCCCAAAACGCGCGCTTCCGGCAATTTCATTTTCACCGATTCGAAATCTTCGGTGACGAAGCCGACGATGCGGTAGCCGGCGTCGCGGCGTTTTAAAATCGCCTGCGCGGTATCAATCGCGGCTTGCCCGGCGCCGACAATCAAAATCTTTTCGCCGATTTCCGGGTGCCCGGTTAAAAGGTGAATCAATACGCGCCACGCCAGCAG
>DASVRL010000377.1:0-2370 GCA_036388635.1 Pyrinomonadaceae bacterium | reverse complement strand
TACGTCGTGCCGCGCATGTCGGATTTGTTTAAGGGACTCAGCGCCAACAAAGGCTTGCCGACGATAACGCTGGTCGTGATGGCGATCTCGAATTTTGTCTCGGGCAATTTCTGGTGGCTGCTGCCTTTGGTCTTGATTTTTATTTTTGCGACTTATCTCTGGCTCCGAACGCCGGGCGGAAAACTCATCCTGCACGCGTTTCTGCTGCGGCTGCCGCTGGCGGGAAATCTGATAAAACAAATGACGACGGCGCAGCTGGCGCGTTCGATTTCGACCCTTCTGGCGGGCGGCATCACCGTTCCCGATTCGTGGGACATCGCCTCGGAAGCGATTACGAATCTGGAGCTGCGCCGCCGCAGCCAGGCGGTTCTGCCGATGATTCGCGAAGGTCGCGGCTTTACCGAAGCATTGAACAAAGCGAACTGGATGCCGGAGCTCGCGCTTGATATGATTGGCATCGGCGAAAAATCCGGCAGCCTGCGCGAGATGCTCGACGAAGTGGCAAACTTTTACGACGCCGAAACCGAAGTGCGGCTCGAACAATTGACGACGCTGCTCGAACCGATAATTCTGGTGATTATGGCGGGCGTCGTCATCACGATTCTGCTGGCGATTTATATGCCGATTATTCAATCGATTTCCTCGGGACCGTTCGGCGGCAGAAAATAGGACAGAAAAGCGGCAGAAAATAGGACAGAAAATAGGAATTGAACTATACGGACGCCGCCGCGGAAGCAGGGAAAAAGGGAAATTAACCGCATTCAGGCAGAGACGACCCGGAGAAGAATTAGAATTTCGTCCTGTTAAAAAATTTTGTGCGTCCGGGCATTAAAAAAATAATAATTTATGAGCAATACAAGCAACGAAGCAACATTTACAACCTCGCTCCCGACGATTAACGTTTCGGGAATACTGGAAAACGAGCCGCCCGAAGTGAAATCGGCGAAGGCTTTGGCGATGCGTTATCGCCTGCCGTATATCGATTTGCTGCCGCCGGACAAAAAATCGCCGATTGATTACGAGGTGCTGGCGAGTATTCCGGTCGAGATGATGCTGCGCAATCATTTCGTGCCGCTCAGAAAAGAAGGCAGAAATCTGCACGTCGCGATGGCTGACCCGACCAACTTAGAGCAGCTGGACGAACTGGAAAACGCCTTGAATGTTCGCATCGTGCCGTATGTCTCGACGCTCGGCGCCATTGATGTCGTTTTGAAAAAAGGCGACGCGACGCAGAGAGTTTTGCAGGAAGCGGCTTCGACTTTTAAAATCTCGCTCGTCAAGGAAACCGACCAGGGCGAGGAAGTTTTAGACCTCGACCGTCTGGCGTCGGATTCGGATATGTCGCCGATTATCAAATTGGTCGACACGATTATCTACAACGCGATGGAATCGCGCGCTTCCGATATTCACATCGAAACCAGAGAGCGCGACGTGCAGGTCAAATTCCGCATCGACGGCGCGCTGTACGCCAAAGTCGACCCGATCGACATCGCCTATCACCAGACTTTGATTTCGCGCATCAAGGTTATGTCCGAGCTGGACATCGCCGAGCGGCGCATTCCGCAGGACGGGCGTTTTCGCGTTCGATACAAAGGTCGCACGGTCGATTTCCGCGTTTCGATTATGCCGACGGTTTTCGGCGAAGACGCGGTTATTCGTATTCTCGACAAAGAGCAGATTTCCGAAGAATTTAAAAATCTGAGCCTCGAAGTCGTCGGCTTTAACGAGGACGATTTAAAACATTTTCGCGTTTATATCAAAGAACCTTACGGGATGGTGCTGGTGACGGGTCCGACCGGTTCCGGTAAAACGACGACGCTTTACGGCGCATTAAACGAAATCCGCAACGACGAGGACAAAATCATCACGATTGAAGACCCGGTCGAATACCAGCTGCACGGCATCGTGCAGATTCCCGTCAACGAGAAAAAAGGCTTGACCTTTGCGCGCGGATTGCGCTCAATCCTGCGTCACGACCCCGACAAAATTATGGTCGGCGAAATCCGCGACGAGGAAACCGCGCAGATTGCGATTCAGTCGGCGCTGACCGGGCACCTCGTTTTTACGACGGTTCACGCCAACAACGTCATCGACGTTATCGGGCGCTTTATCAATATGGGCGTCGAGCCGTATAATTTCGTGTCCGCGCTGAACTGCGTGCTGGCGCAGCGTCTGGTGAGAAAGCTTTGCTCGACCTGCAAGCGTGCTTACCAGCCGACCGAGGAAGAATTGCGCGATTCCGGCTTGCCGCCCGAAGCGGTCGCCGATAAACGCATTTTTATGAGCGTCGGCTGCGACGCCTGCAATCATACGGGTTATCGCGGCAGAACGGCGATTCACGAACTTTTGGATATGTCGGACCCGATTCGC
>DASVRL010000376.1:0-6359 GCA_036388635.1 Pyrinomonadaceae bacterium | reverse complement strand
TTTTGCGCACGATTTCGCCGAGCGTCTGGCTTTCGACCGACGCCAGCTCCTGAGCTTTCGCCGCGTCGAATTTATCGTCCGCCTTCCAATCGCGCGAGCGGATTTCGCCCTCGACCGCGATGCCTTTTTTCACCAGCGCCTCTTTCAGATTTTTCGCCGCGAGTCCTGCCGGATTATGAACCGCAACGCGCGCGCCGAAATTTTTCTGATTGCCCCAGACGTAAAAATTATTGTCCGAAAGACCGCGCTTGATGCCCGACGCTTCGCCGTTCGTATCGCTTTCAGCGGCGGCGGGATTGCCGATGGTCACTTGAATATAATCGGTCGAAGTGCGCGCCGCGCCGTTTTCGACATTGATAAAAGCCTGATTATCGTTAAACGACAGCGCCGACGCTTCCGCGCCGTAATACCATTGCAGCTCGTTCCAGGTCCAGCCGTCGCCGATGCTGTCGCCGCGAAAATAGCTCTCGTCGCCGGTGATGCTTCCCTTCACGCGCTTCAAACCTTTCGCCTGCAATTGACTGACAAGATTTTCCAGCGCGGCGGCATCGAAATCCGGCGCGCCTTCGCCGTAAAGCGTCAGATTGCCGACGAGCGTGCCGTCCGCATCAATCTGATTGTCGGCGTAAACGGAAGTTTTCCAGCGAAAATCCGCGCCGAGTTTGTCGAGCGCGACGATTGCCGTCAAGGTTTTCTGAATCGAAGCCGGATTAAAAAGCTTGCGCCCGTCGCGCGAGCAAACGACGCGCCCGTCTTTTAAACTGACGGCAAACACGCCCCAGCGCGCGTTGGCAAAGGCGCTCTCGTCAATCCGTCGATTGATTTTTTCGCACAGCGCCACGTCTTCCGGCTTTTGCGAAATTACTAACGGATTAGCGAGATTAATATTCGGCGCGGGAACGGAAAAATCCGCTTGCCCGTCCGGTAAAATCACGGGCGGCTGATTGGACGAATTAGAGGGAATTTCGGCGGTTTGTTTTGAGTAACAGCCGGCAAAAAGCGCTACGAACAGAAAAAGTGGCGGAATGTGAAATCTGAGAATTACAAAATACTGCATGGATTTATTATGCAGTATTGATTTTTAATTTTCCACGCGCAAATCTTTGCCGGTCATTTCCGACGGTTTCTCGATGCCTAAAATTCCGAGAATCGTCGGCGCGATGTCTTCGAGCGCGCCGTCCGTGCGCAGGCGCGTGCCGTTGGCGCGTTCGTCGACCAGGTGAAACGGAACGGGATTCGCCGTGTGCGTATTGTTCGGCTCGCCCGTGTTTAAATCCGCCATTTCTTCGCAGTTGCCGTGATCTGACGTGATGAGCGCGACGCCGCCGACTTCCTTGATTTTCCGCACGATGCCGCCCAGACAGCTATCGACAAACTGCACGGCTTCGATGGTTTTTTCCAGATTTCCCGTGTGCGCGACCATATCCGGCGCGGCGATATTGACGATAAAAACGTCGTTTTCGCCCGCTTCCAGACCGCGCAAAAGCTTGTCGGTCACTTTAAAACTGCTCATTTCCGGCTGAAATTCGTGCGTCGAATTTTTCGGCGAAGGAACCAGTACGCGCTGTTCGCACGGATGCTCGACCTCGACGCCGCCGTTAAAGAAATAGGTGATGTGCGCGTATTTTTCCGTTTCGGTCAGGCGGCAGTTTAGAACGCCGTTGCGCGCGAAAACCTGCGCCAGCACGTTCGATTCCTCGGCTGCCGGAAAAGCGACGGGCAATTGAAAACTGCGGTCGTACTCGGTCAGGCAAACGGTGTGGATTTTCGGTTTTCCGACGGTTTGAAATTCGTCGGCGTCGGAAACCGAAAGAGATTTGACGAGCTGGCGCATACGGTCGGCGCGATGATTGAAAAAGACGACGACGTCGCCGTTTTTGACGGTTGCCACCGGCGCTGCGTTCGGGTTTTCCAGAATAATCGGTTGAATAAATTCGTCGGCGACGCCGCGCAGGAACGAGTTGCGAATCGCCGTCACCGCGTCGCGGCTGCGCTCGCCTTCGGCGTGGACGAGCATCGTATAGGCGCGGGCGGTGCGCTCCCAGTTCTGGTCTTTGTCCATCGCGTAATAGCGCCCGCAGAGCGTCGCGACCGTGCCCAAACCGATATCCGCCAGTTTAATTTCCAGCGCTTCGACGTAAATGTCGGCGGTGCGCGGCGCCACGTCGCGACCGTCCAGGACGGCGTGGACGAAAACGTTTTGAACGCCCGATTTTTTCGCCATCCTGACCAGCGAGAAAAGATTTTCCTGCGAAGAATGAACGTCGCCGTCCGAGAGCAGCCCGACCAGATGCAGCGCCGAATTTTTCGCCTGCTGCATCGCTTCGACCAAAACCCGGTTTTCAAAAAACTCGCCCGAGCGGACAGATTGTTTTATGCGCGCGATTTCCGAATGAATAATGCGTCCGGCGCCGATGTTCATATGCCCGACTTCCGAGCTGCCGGTGACGCCTTCGGGCAGACCGACGCGCGCGCCCGAAGCTTCCAAAAGCGTTTTCGGATATTTCGCGCAAATTTCGTCGTAATACGGCGTGTGCGCCAGCGCAATGGCGTTGCCCTCGCGGCGGGGCGAATAACCCCAGCCGTCTAAAATCACAAGCGCGAGCGGTCGGCGTCCTTTACTGCTGCTCATATCTGTTCCAAAACTAAAGCTCCAATTTCCAAGTTTAAATGTCCGCATCGGCTTCTTTTGCCCTCGCCGGAAATGCCACGTTTGGAAAACATCATAACATTTTTCGTTTAATAAGCGTTCGGCGCGGCTCGCTCCATCCAGCGTTCGGGCGCTTTCAGGGCGGAGAATCCGAATTTTTCGTAAAGCGCGTGCGCGTCGCGCGTTGCCAGAATCCAGCGCCGGAAGCCCTGTAAATCAGGATGATTGACAATGGCGTCCATCAGCCATTTGCTCAAGCCGCGCCCGCGATATTCCTCTAAAATATAAACATCGCCGAGATAAGCAAACGTCGCGTAATCGGTGACGACGCGGGCGAATCCGATTTGATTTTCGCCTTTATAGACGCCAAAAGGCAAGGAATTTTTTATCGCCGTTTCGGTTTGCTCACGCGTTCGCTCGCGCGCCCAGTAAGATTCTTCCGCCAAAAATTTATGAATCGCGTCCAATTGCAAACGCGCGCCGTCGGTGCTGATAATGAATTCGCCGTTTTGCCATTCTAAATTTTCCTTCATTTTTCCAGACACAAAGAACCGATTTTGAAATTATGCAAACCGAATTCATCGGCGATAATTTCGCCGGCTATACTCATTTGCACAGCTTCCGGGCTTTTTTCCTGCGCGCCGTAAAAACGTATTTTATATATTCCGTTTATATTTGTCTCCAGTGCGTAAGCGCTTTCGTCGATGGTTAAAATATAATCGGAATAAGGTAAATCCAGCATTCTCGCTGCGACTAACTTCTGCCACGCATTTTCCCAGCCCGATTTCGGAGCAGAAAGATTAATTTTGCCTAATTCATAGGTTTTATCTTTCGGATAATAATTAAGTTTGCGGCAATCTATTTGCTTTACCGCCGCTGCCGACCAATTATCATCAACGCGTTTTAAGACAAAGCCGTCTATGCCTTCCGCGCCCGCTTCAATCCACACTCTGACTTCCAAATCATCGCCCGCCAAGCTCGTCTCTCTTAATTTCTCAAGCCCGTATCTATCGGTTATAGGGTTTATGGCGTCGGTGAAAATCTTATCTTTTCCGGCATCGGGAATTATCAGCTCAGGCTTCTGCGAGCAGGACGCGAGTAAAATAATAAAAAGTAAAATTACCGCTTTCATTATTATTGTTGCGCCCGACGACGTTTCTCGCCTTTCGCAGATTCGATAAATTCGCCGCTTTGCCTTTCGTGAAAGCTCATCTGTTAGTTCATCTCGTATTTCGCCTTGCAGGTCGGGCATTCGGCGAGCTGTTTGACGCCGCTAATCGGAATAATCGGAATCACGAAAAACAGGGTTATAAATCGCATCCCTTTTTTCTCGCTGAATGGCGCGACCGTCTGACACTGCCCGCAGCGCATCGGCGCGGTCGTCTGCGAACCCCAGGAAAAGAATTTTGTGCCAATGATTAAAAACATAATTTCAGCCAAAGAATATTATTTTGAATTTCCAAGAGGATTTTACTTCATCGGCTGAAGATTCGCCAAAAAGCTTTCAACATCGCGTTTTGATTTCAGGCGAATGATTGTTTTTTCATTTTCGCAGCGTTTCAGCAAGGCTTCGACTTTAGGCTTCGAGCGCGCCGGGTAAGTCCAGACCCATTTGACAAATTCCCAGTCGAATCTTTCATCGCAGCCCTCCGCCATATCGGGGCGCGCGCCCGGACGATACAGCGCGACTCTTTTTAAAACGCGATAGACGCACAGCGCGGGCGGCATATCCAGAAAAATCACCGTGTCGCATTTCTCCAGGCGCATCTCCAGAGTGCCGCTGTAATTGCCGTCCATTATCCACGCCTCGCCGTCCAGCGCCTTTTGCACGACTTTCTTCCACTCGTCTTTGTCGGTCGTCTCGACCCAGTTCGGTTTCCAGTAAAGCCGGTCGAGATGAATCACTTCCAGGCTCATTTTTTCGCCTAACCGGCGAGCGAAAGTGGATTTGCCCGAGCCGGGCGAACCGATGACCAAAATTTTTTTCATACCGCGTTATTACGAAAAAAATTTTATTGTTGTTCGTGCCATTTGCGAAGCAGTTCTTTTTCTTTTTCCGAATCGATTCCTGCTTTCAGCTCGCCCGTTTTCGTTTTTCGCCAGTTTAAAGTGTCCTGAACCGTTTCGCGCAATGGTCGAAATTCGAGTCCCGCCCGCAAAGCTTTATCGACATTCACCGCCAGAAAGCCTTTTGATTCCTCGACCGACTCGAACAGATACAAAGGCATCTCGCTCCACGGTTCGACGTTTTCCCGCTTCAAAAATTCTTCGCTCGTCCACGTAAACCGCGCGTCGCCGACGCCGCTCGCGTTTTTGATTTCTTCGAGCATCGCCCGCATCGTCAATTCAAACGGCTTGCCGGTGACGTTATAAATTCCGGTTTCATTGCGCTCGACCATTTTGATAATCCACTCGGACAAATCGCGCGCATCGATCAACTGCACGAAACGATCCGGCGCGCCCGGCGCGAGAACTTCGCCGCCGCGCGCGACGCGCATTACCCAGTATGTAAAACGGTCGGTCGGGTCGAAAGAGCCGACAATCAAACCGGAACGCACCTGTAAAACTTTTCCCGGCATCGCCGTTTCGGCGGCGCGCTCGCACAGAACCTTTAGCGCGCCGTACATTTCGCCCAAAACCGGACCCGTGAATTCGCCTTTCGGGTCAATGGCGTCGGCTCTTTTTTGTTGTTCTTCATTTAATTCGGCGGCGGGCGCGGTTTCGTCGAAATCGGGGCGGCTGAAACCGGCGTAAGCGGAAATGCTGGAAATAAAAACGTATTGATTGACCGCGTTTTGTAAGGCTTCCGCCGACGCTTTCACGCTTTGCGGCAAGTAACCGCAAGTGTCAATCACGGCGTCCCACGCTCGCCCGCTCAGTCTGTCCAAATCGCTGTGGCGGTCGCCGTGAATCTGCTCGACATCCGCGAAATTTTCCGACGAATGCCTGCCGCGATTAAAAAGCGTCACCGCGTGACCGCCCGCTTGCGCCGCCGCGATTAAATGACGACCTAAGAATTTCGTTCCGCCGATGATCAGAATTTTCATAGGTTTTAGCGTCGGAATTTAAGTCTGAAAATGCTTCCGACGATTCCGGTATCAAACTGATTTTTTCTTTCCGCAAATAAAAATTACCGGAACGGAAAGCAGTTTTCAATCCGTACCGGAACAATCGGCGATAATAATTTTCGAAAAAAGCGGTGAATTTAAATTAGCGCCCGGATTGAACAGGAAAAAATTAACCGAAGATAACAGGACAGGATAAATAAAAATCATTTTCCTATCCTTCGTTTATCAAGCCGCGAAGCCCGTTTATCCCCGGTTAATTTTTTCTTTAAAAACTATCTGTGCCGGCGCGTGCCGGTCGCTCGCCCGCAATTTTTTTATCCGATACTGACGCCGGCTTAGTTCAGGTTATGCCAGACTTCGTTATTGGTTTCGTTCGATTCGGCGACGAGCTTGGTCGAGTCGGCAATCAGTTTGAAAGTGGTATCTTTCAGGCTGACGTTTTTCGGCAAAATACTGGAGACATCGACATTAAGCCAGTCTCCCTGCCCCGGCTGAATTGCGGGAATAGTCACATGTAACGTTCTTCCGACCGCCGTGCCGTTGATTTTGCGAACGGTTAATTCCAGACGACAGGCGACGGAAGCTTTTTTGCCGCCGTTCGATATCTGCACGCGCACCCTTTTATCGTCGCTCGGAACAAA
>DASVRL010000375.1:0-32870 GCA_036388635.1 Pyrinomonadaceae bacterium | reverse complement strand
ATCGGCGGCATGGGCTCGATGACGGGCGCGATTTTGGGCGCGATTATCGTTACGCTTTTGCCCGAGCTTCTGCGCCAATTGCCGGCAATGCAGATTGGCTCGACGACATTCCAATTCGCCGATTTGCGCCTCGTGATTTTCGCTTTGATTTTGATTGTGACGATGATTGTGCGCCCGCAGGGAATTTTGGGAACCAGAGAATTCGGTCTGAACTGGCTCAAGCGCCCGCGCAAAACCGATGAAGGCAACGCGGCGGTCGGCGGCGAAGCGGGCGTTCCCGAAGCTCAGCAGGAAGAAGCCAAACGACTGGAGAGTGAAAAGGATAAAAGGGAATAGTGAACAGTGAAAAGTGAAATCAATAATTTTCCACTTTTCGTTACTCGCTTTTCACTAATAAAAATTTACCAATGGAAAACGGACATCACATTCTGCAAACTGATAAAGCGACGATTCGTTTCGGCGGTTTGATTGCCGTCAACGAGCTGACGATGCAGGTCAAAAAAGGCGAGATTTACGGGCTTATCGGTCCGAACGGTGCGGGCAAAACGACGATTTTCAATCTTTTGACCGGCGTTTACGAACCGACCTCCGGCGACATTCATATTGTCGGGAAACGCATCAACGGCTTGCGCCCGTATCAAATCTCGCGGCTCGGCGTCTCGCGAACGTTTCAAAACATTCGCCTGTTTCCCTCGATGTCGGTTCTGGAAAACGTCGTCACGGCTTGTCATCGCCACGCCAATCAAAATATGTTCGACGCGGTTTTTCGCCTGCCGCGCTATCACAAGGACGAGCGCGAGCACCGCCAATTTGCGCTCGAACTGCTGGAAATTTTCGACCTTGCAAAATACAGGAACGAAGGCGGAACCAGCCTGCCCTACGGAAATCAGCGCCGGCTGGAAATCGTCCGTGCGCTGGCGACGCGCCCGCAGCTGCTTCTTTTAGACGAACCGGCTGCCGGGATGAATCCGTCCGAGCAGGAAGATTTGACGCGCCTGATTAAAGAAATCCGCGACCGTTTCGGTCTGACGATTGTGCTGGTCGAACACAATATGCGCGTCGTGATGGGCGTCTGCGACCGCATTCAAGTCGTCGATTACGGCAAATCAATCGCGCTCGGTCTGCCGCAGGAAATTAAAAACGACCCGAAAGTTATCGAAGCGTATCTGGGCGACTAAGAGTCGCCAAGTCCGGAGAGTCCGGAGAGTCAAATTTGACTTTGATTTTACGGATTCTCCAGACTCTCCGGACTCTCCGGACTCTCCGGACTTTTTTATTTATGCTTACTTTAGAAAACGTATCAGTCAGTTACGGCGCCATCGAAGCCTTAACCGATATTTCACTGCACGTCGAACAGGGCGAGGTCGTGACTTTAATCGGCGCTAACGGCGCGGGCAAAACGACGACGCTGCGCACCATTACCGGATTGCTCGAGCCGAGAAGCGGGCGCGTCGTCTATGAAGGCAAGGAAATAAACGGAATGGCGACGCACCGGCTCGTGCCGATGGGAATGGTGATGTCGCCCGAAGGTCGCGGCGTTTTCGCCAATCTGAGCGTGCGCGAAAATCTGGAAATGGGCGCGTATATCCGCAAGGACAAAGCCGGCATTGCCAAGGATATGGAGCGCGGCTTTACGATGTTTCCGCGCCTGAAGGAACGCGAGCAGCAGAAAGCCGGAACGCTTTCGGGCGGCGAGCAGCAGATGCTGGCGATGGCGCGCGCGCTGATGTCGCGCCCGCGTCTCTTGCTTCTGGACGAGCCTTCGCTCGGGCTGGCGCCGCTGGTCGTTCACACGATTTTTCAAGCGATTGAAGAGATTCGCTCGGAAGGCACGACGATTCTGCTGGTCGAGCAAAACGCCAACGCCGCCCTGCGTCACTCCGACCGCGCGTATGTTCTGGAAACCGGCAGAATAATCATGGAAGGCGATTCAAAAACGCTGGCAAACGACCCGCGCGTCAAAGAAGCTTACCTGGGCGAATAAATTTTTACGACATTAAAACGAAAAGACGCGGAAATCTCGAAGGTTCTCCGCGTCTTTTCGTTTTAGAATACACGCAGGCAGAAACCCTTCCGTTAGTGAAAAATAGTGAAAAACGAAAAGTGAGATTACTATTCACTTTTCGTTTTTCATTCAAAAACTCGCTTCATCGCTGTCGGCTTTTTCGCCGAGCAGAACAAAAAGGCAAAAAGAATTTCTTCCTTTTGCCTTTTTACTTTTGCCTTAAATTACTTTCGCCTTAAGTTTTACGCGTCTGCGTCCGCGTCCATTCCATCGACTTTATTCAGCGCGTCCTTGTAAATCCTGATTTGCTGGCTCGCTTCCATCCGGCGGCGAATGTCTTCCAGATAATCCGAAAAAACCTGTCCGCGTTTTTGCTGGAGCGACGATTGCAAAAGCTGGTCGCGCTGTTTGGTAAATTCTTCCATATTGGCTTCTTCGCGTTTCGCGACGCCGACGATATACCAGTTGTCACCGACTTTAATCGGCGTTTTTGAAACTTCGCCCGGCTTCAGCGCGTAAATCGCGTTTTCCAGTTCCTCGCTGGTCGCGGCTGACGGTCCTTGTCCGAGCGGCGAGCCGATGACAAAGCTCTTGGATTCCTGCGCCTTTAAGCCTTTCGATTGGGCGGCGGCATTGATTGCGTCCACGCCGGTGGCGCCTGCCGCGATGTCTTTGGCGATTTGCTCGACCTGCGTGCGCGCTTTTTCCAGCTTGACCGCTTCGGCGACCTTGTTTTTTGCCTCTTCAAAAGTCTCGTCGCGCGCCTCTCTTTTTTCGACCAGCAGCGGAACGCCGAAACCGTCTTTAATCGGGATTTTTTCGCCGACGTCGTTCTGATTTTCCAGCGCCTTGATGCCTTCTTCAAACTGCGGCGAGACGCCGACGTTTTCCACTTCATCGCCCGGTTTGACGAAGCCTGTTTCGCGCATCATATCCTTGGCGCTCATATTTGCTTCGGCGGCAAATTTCTGCGCCGTCGCTTCGACGTTTTTCGTCTGCTTTAAATCATCGGCGACTTTTTGCGCCAGCTCGGCGGCAACCGTGTAAGCGCGGCGGTTGCGCAGGCTGACTTCGAGTTCTTTTTTCGCGTCTTCAAACGATTTCGGAACGACCGCGCCGCGCCGCAGGATGTAATATTTTTCGCCGAACTTAATCGGTTCGGTGATTTCGCCTTCCTCCATCGTCAAAAGGCGTTGCAGCGGGTCGGTCGGATTATTCGGGTTTTGGGTGACGGGACGCGAAATTTTTCCGCCGACGCGCGCGGTGTTCGGGTCTTCGGACTGACCCTGCGCCAGTTCGCCGAAAGCCTGCTCGGAAATTTTTCCGCCTTCGCCCGTGCGGGCGCGTTCGACGATTTGATTGGCTTTTTCCAAAACCTGCGCGTCAAATTCCGGCTTGGCAATGCGCAGAACAATCTGTTGCGCCTGCACGCCCGCGTTTCGTTTGTCTTCCGGCAATTTGTCGTACTCGGCTTTCAAATCCGGTTCGGGAATCGAAATCTTCTCGCCGATTTTTGAAGTGCTCAAGAAAACGTAGCGAATCTTTTTCTGCGGCTCGGAAATATAGTAATTGCCTTTGTTGCGGTTGAAAAAATCTTCCAGTTCGGCATCGGTCGGCTTGATGGTTTGCGCCAAATCGGCGACGCTGACCGGCACGTAGCTCAAATCGAATTTCGTGTTGCGTTTTTTAAAATCATCCAGAACTTCCTGTTCGGAAACCGTCACGCCCGAAGCGATAAAGGCGCGGAGCTTCTGCCCGCTTATGCTGTCGCGCACGGTTTCTTCGTAAGCCCGGACGCTGCCGTATTGCTCGGTCACGTTCTGCTCGTAACGCGCTATATCGAGCGGCTTGCCGTCGGGCGATTTGTTTTGTTCGCGGATGGAGGCGGCGACTTCCGCGTCGGACGCCGATAAGCCGAGCCGTTCGGCTTCCTGCCGGACGATGCGCTGGCTGATCATTCCGTCCAGAAGGAGCTTGCTCGCCGGCGCGCGCCCGCCGTACATCTGGCTGAGATTTTCTTTCTGGCGGATAAGCTCGCCGACCGTCACCGATTCGCTGCCGACCTTGGCGACGGTTTCGGTGCTGCCGGCGGAAACTGCCGTATTATTTCCGGTGCCGATTATCGACGCGCCGAAAAAAACCATACTGAAAACCAGCAGAATCCCGAAAATCAAAATAACGATATTTCTGGTTTTTTCTAAACGACTGAAAAACTTAAGCATTTTTTACTACCTGTTTCAAGAAAATTGGAATCGGACTGGACAGAAACTTTTTTTGCCGCCGCGCGGGCGCGGAAAATGCAAAACGGAAAATGCAAAGCGCAAAATATAATTTTGAATTTTGAGTTTCGAATAAACGGCGCTCGCCCGACGGGCGCGTTTCTGCCTTTTCCAGCAAACCGCGATTTTAACATTACACGGCGTAAATCGTAAAATGTCCAAAGTATTTAGTTGTCTTTCGCGGGGCGGCGGTTGTCGGAAATTTAAAATTTTTATCGCCGCTCGCCCCGAAAAACGGCAGGCTGAACTGGCTTTTTGCCTTTTTACTTTTTACTTTTGCCTTTCGAGGCTTGTATCTTATCTGTTTATGACTACTGTTGAATACCCGCTTTGGGCTTGGATTTCTTTTTTCGTTATCGTGCTGACGGCGCTCGCCGTCGATTTGGGCATCGCCAACCGCCGCACGCACGCGCCGTCGCGTCGCGAAACCTTCGTCTGGAGCGCGGTCTGGCTGGGGCTGGCGCTCGGCTTTATCGGTTTTATTTACTGGATGGTCAGCAGTCATTTCGGGTACACCGACCAAGCCTATGAATTGGCGTGGACTAAATCCAAAGAATTTTTGACCGGATATTTAATCGAGCTTTCGCTGTCGGTCGATAATCTTTTCGTCTTTCTGCTGATTTTCAATTATTTTAAAGTTCCGAAAAAATACCAGCACCGCGTTCTTTTCTGGGGCATCCTGGGCGCGCTGGTGATGCGTATGACGATGATTTTCGCGGGCGCCGAACTGGTCGAGCGCTTTCACTGGATAATTTATATTTTCGGCGCGTTTCTGGTTTACACGGGAATAAAAATGTTTGGCGGCGACGATGAAGATTTTCACCCGGAAAAAAGCCCTCTGGTTTCGTTTGTCACGCGATTTGTGCGGATTTCCAAGCATTATGAAGAAGAAAAATTTATTGTCATTAAAGACGGCAAGCGGACGGGAACTTTGCTGCTGCTGGTTTTAATCGTCGTCGAAGTATCGGATTTGATTTTCGCCGTCGATTCGATTCCGGCGATCTTCGGCGTCTCGACCGATAAATTTATTGTCTATACATCGAATGTTTTTGCTATTCTGGGATTGCGGACGTTTTTCTTTCTGCTTTTAAACGTCGTCGAAAAATTTCATTATTTTAAATACGGTTTAGCTTTTGTTTTAACGTTCATCGGCGTTAAAATGCTTCTGCCGCTCGCAGCGGAGGCGTTTCTTTTGTTTTTCGGGACCGAGGGACACACGCCGACCACGCGTTTTCTGCATGATTTCCTCGACAAAAAATATAACGATTCGCTGATCACGATTTCGCTCAGCGTGGTGGTCGTCGCGCTGGCGCTTTCGGTGATTTTATCGCTGGTTTTCCCGGCGCGGAAAAAGGAAACGGAAACCGAAGACGAGCCGCCGGCAAGCTGAAATTATTTCCCACAATTTCCGAATCGGTCTAAAATTAAAACGGGTCAGCCTCTACGTTCAAGATGGAACCGAAGTATCGCAAATTTTACGTTGATTGGTGGAACATCAAGAAAAGCCACGTTTACGGCGTGATTGGGACACTTGTGTTTCTGGGGCTGCTCATCGGCGGCGGCTGGTGGGTCGTCAAAAGCGGCTGGCTGTTTACGGACAGCGAAAACGCCGATATTCCGAAAGACGCGGCGCGGCTGATTTCCTTTGAAGGCGAAGTCAGAATTACGCGCGCCTCGACGCGGCAGACGGAAAAAGTGACGAAAGTGACTTACGTGATGGCGGGCGACACGATTCAGACGCAGGCGGACGGCAGAGCGCAGATTCGGATGATTGACGGCGCGGTGCTTTCCATTCGCCCGAACTCGACGGTCGTCATTCGCAACAGCACTTCGATTTTCGGCGGCACGGACGTGCGCGTCAGCCTGGGCGACGGGCAAATCAACGTCAAAACCGAAAACCAGACCGAAGCCTCGCAGAACATCGTCGAAATCAAGGAATCGGAAAGCCGCCTGTTTTCGCAAACCGACGCCAGCTTTAACATCAACCAGAAAACCAGCGGCGGCGAAATCCGCATCAGCCGCGGCGGCGTCGAGACGAACATCGGCGGCGAGAAAACCGTCATCAAAGATAATGAGTTTGCGACGGTCAATAACGGCAGGCTTTCGCCGAAGGAGAAACTGCTGGACGCGCCGAAGCTGATTGCGCCGCCCGCGCTCGAACAAATCTTAACGTCTTCGAGCGGCACGGCGGACGTGACGTTTCGCTGGCAGAAAACCGACGGCGCGGCTGGCTCGTATCATTTGCAGGTTTCGACCTCGCCGTTTTTCGTCGCCGACGGAATGGTCAAGGAAGCCGATGCGCTGATTGCGCCGAGCCTGCTTCTGGCAAACGCCGAGCCGGGCACTTATTACTGGCGAATCCGCGCGACCGCCGCTTCCGGGCAGGCGAGCGAATGGAGCGAGCCGTGGCGTTTCACGATTCTGAAACGCGAGGAAGGCGACGTCATCAACGCCACGGATTGGCAGGTGGAAAACTTAGGCGGGCGCGTTTATCGCATCAACGCGAAAACTCAGCCCGGCGCGACCGTAAGGATTCTGGGACGCGAGACATTTGCGACCGGCGACGGCAGCTTTGTTTTACAGATTTCCGCGCCGTCTTCGGAAGTAACGATTGAAATCAGCGACGAGCACGGCAACCGCCGCCGGTTTGTCCTGTCGCTCGCTTCGGCAAAGGTTTTGCGGCAATATTAGAGAAATATTGAAAGATGAACGCGAAACGTTAGAAGTAAAAACGGATTCATCATTCATCGCTGCGGCGTTCATCGTTTTAAAGAGGATAATTATCGGAGCACATCACGGACATCATCACGAACACGACCGGCGCGGCGCGGGCAAACAGACGCGCCTGAAGATAGCGCTCGTTTTGACGTTTGCGTATATGCTGGCGGAAGCGGTCGGCGGCTGGCTGGTCAACTCGCTGGCGCTGCTCGCCGACGCCGGGCATATGCTGACGGACGTTGCCGCGCTGAGCCTGACGCTGTTGGCGGTTTGGTTCGCTTCGCGTCCGGCGACCGCAAAAAAAACTTTCGGTTATTATCGACTGGAAATCCTCGCCGCTTTCGTCAACGGCGTGGCGCTGGTGCTGATTTCGCTGTTCGTTATTTACGAAGCATATGAACGATGGAGCGCGCCGCCCGAAATCAAAGGCGCGTCGCTGACCGTAATCGCCGCCGGCGGTCTGCTGGTCAATATCGTCTGCGCTTATATTTTACACGGCGACCACCAGCACGATTTAAATATGCGCGCCGCGTGGCTCCACGTCATCGGCGACGCTCTGGGGTCGGTGACGGCGATTGTCGCCGGTGTTTTGATTATCGCTTTCGGCTGGCTCTGGGCAGACGCCGCGTGCAGCGTGCTGATAAGCTTGATTATCGTTTTCAGCGCGTGGAATCTGATACGCGAATCGGTCAACGTGCTTTTGGAAGGCACGCCCGCGCATATAAATCTGGCGGCGGTCGAAGACGAGATTCTCGAAACCGAAGGCGTCAACGGCATTCACGATTTACACATCTGGACGATTACGTCGGGGCTCGAAGCCCTTTCGGCACACGTCAGCCACGACGAAGGCATCGTCCAGGCGGAGCTTTTGAAAAATCTGCGCCAGCGCCTGCACGATAAATTCGGCATCGACCATCTGACGATTCAGATGGAAACGCCCGATTTCGAAGACGAAGACGTTCACTTCTGCGACACGGGCGCGAAATGTTTCGAGTCGGACGTCAGAATGAAAACCGTTAATAACTAAAATCAAGCGTTTAAAACAATAAACGCGCCGTTCGGCGGATGACGGCGACGAACGGCGGATTTATAAATAATCAACGTAAATCTCCGAAATTGCGCATTTCCGGAAGGGAATTGCGATTTCTCCAAGCTAAATTTGCGATTTTCCGCTTAAATAAATCGACTTTCTATGCCGAATATTCAGCTTTGCTACGGTAAAACTCACATTCCATTCGATTATGACGAAACTCGCTTTCAGGTTTTGGGAAACGAAAGACAAGGCGCGCCGCTCAGCGATATCGAAATCGGCGATAAATTTGATAATCCGATTGATTCAAAGCCTCTGGAAGAAATCATTAATGCAGGCGAAACGGTTTTGATCGTCGTTCCGGACGCGACGCGCCGGACGGCGAGCGGTCAGATTGTCAATCTGCTCGTCCGGCGTCTGATTGCCAACGGGACGCCCGCGCACGACATTCGCATCATTTTCGCGACCGGCATTCATCGCCCGGTGACCGAAGAAGAAAAGCGGGAAATCCTGACGCCGTTTATCGCGCAGAGAATTAAAACTCTCGACCACAACGCGCGGGATTTGGTTCAGCTTCTGAAGCTTGGCGAAACGGCGAGCGGAATTCCAATCGAACTGAACCGCGCGCTCAAAGAACACGACCGCGTTATCATCGTCGGCGGCATCACGTTTCATTATTTCGCCGGATTTACGGGCGGGCGAAAGCTGATTTGTCCGGGCTTGGCTTCGTCGCGGACAATCAACGAAACGCACCGGCTCGCCTTCGACTGCGCGACAAAATCGCGCCGCGCCGGCGTCGGCGCCGGATTTTTAAAAGGAAACCCGGTGCACGAAGCGTTTACGGAAATCGTCGCCGGGATAAATCCGTCGTTTTCGATTAATACTTTCGTCAACGACAAAGGCGAGGCGACCGATTTATTCTGCGGCGACTGGCGCGCGGCGCACGAAAAGGCTTGCGCCGTTTACGCCGCGCAAAACACGATTGAAATCGCGGAAAAGCGCGCCCTCGTCATCATTTCCGGCGGCGGTTTTCCGTATGACATCAATCTGATTCAGGCGCACAAAGCGCTGGAGTCCGCGTCGAAAGCCTGCACGGACGGCGGCACGATTATCCTTCTCGCCGAATGCGCCGACGGTCTCGGCAGAAAAGATTTCCTGAATTGGTTTGAAGCGGAAAACGCCGGTAAATTAGCCGAAAAATTGTGCGCGAGCTATCAGGTCAACGGTCAGACGGCGTGGAGTTTATTGAAAAAAGCGGAAAGATTTAATATCAAAATCATCACCTCTTTGCCGGAAACGGAAACGCGCCCGATGAGACTCGAAAAGGCGCGTTCGATTGATGAAATTTTGTCGGGAATTGCCGAAAGCGCGAAAGGTTACATCATGCCTTTCGGCGCAAAGTTTTTCGTTAAAGTCTAAGGGCAGGAGTTATGGATTTACCAGCGAAAAAATTCTGTCGTTCGTTTATTTTACTCCCCACGCATCTTTTTCAAACTCCGGCGTATGACCGGAATTCTTGATGTAATTTTTAAAAAATTCGTTTTTTTCTTTCGGCTTTAGCGACTCGATTGCGTCGATGTCGATATTGATGCAGAGAATTGCTATTAATCCGTATTTTTCGTGATAGAGCGGAGTGGTCGTGGCTTTGACCTTTTTAATTTTATTAAACTGTTTATAATAGCTGATCTTGCTGCCGGAATTCATCGCTTGCATCAGCATTTTCCCTTGATTCTTGACAAATTGCACCACGAATCTGGTCGAAGGGTCAAATTTTTTTCTGCCCGATATTTTTTCCGTGTTGCGCAGAGCGATTATCGAACGCAGAGGATTTCTGACATTGTGAAGCAAGATTTCCAGATACACGTCTTCCAGGGTGTCGCCGATGTCTTCGACCAGGCGCACGTAGTTTTCAAATATTTTCTCCTGTTCGTAAAAATTATCGACGAAGTTTTCCAGTTTATATTTTCGTATAATTTCCCGATAGAGCGATTTTGCTTTTTTGGTTTTTAAAATATCTCCGATGTGGTTCAGATTATCTTCTCTTAAATAAATTAAATCCGTTATCGCTAAATAATCTTTATTTTCATCTTTCAAAAAATATTCCATCGCGCGGACGAATTTAGCCGCATTAAGATTCGGTAAATTCGTGCCTTCCTCGATGTCGATAGGATAATAGCCTTCGTATTGAAAAAGTCGTTTTCCGCGATATTCCTTGGTAGTATTTTCCGGTTTTTCTCTGACGCCTAATTCATCAATTTCGTCCAGAATATTTTTGGCGACAGTGTCTAAAGAGCTTTGAAGATTTCCGTCCGAGCGAATTTTGTAAAATCCTAAAGTCATTCCGTCCAAATCACTCGGTATTTTGATTTTGACATCGGCATCACGGATTATATATGTTCTTTCTCTGCCAATCGCACCCATAAATAAGCCTGTTTCAAGAAGAACGTTATCTCTGGGCGTGGAGAGATTTTTTCCGCGTGAGCTTATTTTCTCGTCGCCGGCAAAGACAAACACGGCGAAATCAAAGAAATCTTTTTTCTCTAATAAAGTATTGATGGTGACATCTGAAAGACCGAAAACGCCTTGCTTCCAGGCTTTGACTTCACAGCCGCCTTTTTCCAGCAAAATTTGTAAATTATTAGCGACATCGAGTTTTTCGGAAGATGAGCCGATGAATACTTTGGGCTTTATCATATAAATTCGCTTTTATACTAGAACTAATGGATTAAAGTCAATAAATTTTGTTTTGAAATTTGATTTTATAAACAAAAATAAAATTCCGCATAAATTTTATGCGGAATTCGAGCGAGCCGGAGATTCAGGCTAATCAAAGTATTTTGAATTAATTTTCTTTCTCCGCCGTTTTCAGCTTAAAGGTTCGGGCAATCGAATCGGTCTGGTTGCGGATGGCTTTCAATTTATCGCGCTCGCCCGTAAAGCGGACGATGTAAACGGTCGTGTCGTCGGATTTCAGAAAATAATATCTGCCGCTGATGTTTCTGCCCGAGCGCACGTATTCAAAATTAAAAACCTTGCCTCGCAAAGCGCCGGCAAAATTTTCTTCCTTTCCGGCGACATAGCCGGGCAGAAATTGCAGCTTCTGTTCCTGCTCGCGGAGAATGACGTCGGACATCATCTCGCCCGCCGTAATCGTGATTTTGCGGATTTCCAGATGCCCGTCGCGGCGGTCGCCGTAGACGTATTCGACCGTTGCGCTTGCCGCGTTCGGTTTCACGGTCTGTTTCCACGTCGCCTCGGGCAAATCGAAGGTGTAGGCGGCGTTCAAATCGCTGAAAGTCAGGTTTTGCCCAAAAGCGGACAAAGCGAAAAAGACACTTAAAGCGGCGGAAAATACGAAAGTAGAAAAAATGCGTTTCATTATATTTAATTCCTCGGACTGTATCGAAATCGTTTTTATATTAGCTTAAAGTTTGGCGAAATGCGATTTTTAAGATGAGGTAATGTTCGCGGTTCGTTGCTTTCCATAAATGATTCGGGATTCCGGATTCAAGATTGGTCGTTGAGTAATCAGAAATCCTGAATTCGGAATGCTGAGCCTTGAATCCGGAATCCTTTGAAATTTCTTCGGCTTTTTCAAAGCGAATCGCATCTAAATTTGCAGGTAAGACTGAACGAGTCCATAAAGTTCCGAGGTTAAAGATAAAGATAATGAAACGAAACTTCTCCTTATTTTACAGATTCACTTCGCTCGTGCTTCTGCTGGCGCTGGCAGCTCCCGTTTTCGCTCTCGGCGGCGGCGGCGACACAAAAGAAAAACGCAAGGCATTGACCGAAGACCAGAAAATTCTGCACGTTCTGAACCGTCTCGGCTTCGGCGCGCGTCCCGGCGATGTCGAAAAAGTCAAATCCATAGGTTTGCAGAAATACATCGAGCAGCAATTGAATCCCGCGACGATCAGCGATGCGGCGGTCGAAGCGAAACTGAAAAGATTTGAAATTCTCGATATGACGACCGCCCAGATTTTCGCCAAATATCCGAACGGAAACGCCTTGCTGAGAATGCTCGAAGGCGGGCGGCGCAATGTGCAGAATCAAGCGCGGAACAATCAAAATCAGGCGCCGAGCAATCAAATGCCGAATGCCGACCAGCCGCAGCAGCAGCAGGAAATGACCGAAACCGCCCGCAAGGCGCGACAGGAAAAGCTGCGCGCGCTCTACGAGCAATACGATTTGCGCCCGGCAAACCAGATTATGCAGCAGCAGATTTCCGCGCGCGTTTTGCGCGGCGTTTATTCCGAGCGCCAGCTTCAGGAAGTAATGACGGATTTCTGGGCAAATCATTTCAACGTTTATTCGGGCAAAGCCGCCGTGCGCTGGTATATTCCCTCGTATGAACGCGACGTGATTCGCAAAAACGCGCTGGGCAGTTTTAAAGATTTGCTCGCCGGCACGGCGCAGCATCCGGCGATGCTTTTTTATCTCGACAATTTTCAATCGGTTTCGCCGAACGCGCAAGCCGGAAACAATCGCGCGGGCGGCGTTTTGCAGCGCGCCGTCGAGAACGGGCAGTTAAACGAGCGACAGCGCGAAAGACTGCGCGCGCGCGGGCTTTCCGACGCGGAAATCGACCAGCGCTTTGAGCGCGCCAAACAGATGGCGAACAACCGCCGGCAGCGCGGCATCAACGAAAATTACGCGCGCGAATTGATGGAGCTGCACACGCTCGGCGTCGATGGCGGCTACACGCAGAAAGATATCGTCGAAGTGGCGAAAGCCTTTACCGGCTGGACGATTGCCGACCCGCGCGGTTATCGCCGCGCCGCCGCTAATGTGATTAACGACCGCGAAAACAACGCGCTCGACCGCCTGCAAAAAATGGCTGGCGTGCCCGAAGACATCGAATCGGGCGAATTTTATTTCAACGACCGCTGGCACGAAAAGGGCGAGAAAAACGTGCTCGGGCAGAAAGTGAACGAAGGCGGAATGAAAGACGGTTTGAAGGTCATCGACATTCTCGTCAAACATCCTTCGACGGCGAAATTTATCGCGCGCAAATTAGCCGTCAAATTCGTTTCCGATAAACCGAGCGAAGCGCTTATAAACCGCGTCGCGCAAGCCTTTCAAAAATCGGAAGGCGACGTCAAAACGACGCTTCGCGCATTGTTCAACGACCGGGAATTTTTCGCGCCGGAAAACTACCGCGCGAAAATCAAAACGCCGTTCGAGCTGGCAATCAGCGCTATTCGCTCCATCGGCGCCGACACGAATTCCAGCCCCGCGCTGCTGGCTTTGATAAACAAAATGGGCGAAATTCCTTACGGCTATCAAGCGCCGACCGGCTATCCCGACACGGCGGAAGATTGGGTCAACACGGGCGCGCTGCTGGAAAGAATGAATTTTGCCGTCGCGCTCGCTTCCAACCGGATTCCGCAGACGCGTGTCGATTTAAAGAAATTCGAGGCGAAATCGAAACCCGAAATTCTCGACAAAGCGATTGCCGAAATTCTGGAAGGCGAAGTCTCGGCGGCAACCAAAACGATGCTTTTGAAACAGCTCGCGCAGCCTTTGCCCAAACCGAAAGCGCTGGAAATCAAGGAAGAAACGGACGATTCGATGATTGCCGGCGGTGGCGGTCAGGGCAGACGCGGGCAGGGCGGACAGGCGCGGCTGCTGCAACCGAGCGGAAACGTCGATGTCTTTAAAGTCGTCGGCTTGATTCTCGGCTCGCCCGAGTTTCAGAGACAATAAAGATAAAGCGAAATAGAAAAAAAGGTGTACGGCGGGTTATTGTCTTACACCTTTTTTATTTGAATTTGATTGAACGGACGATTTTTTCTGCTTCCTTCTGTAGTTCCGTATTTTTCGACAAAACCCAGAAGGTCAGATGGCTCTGACCTGATTTACCTAATTTCTGAAAAGCAATAGCGGTCATATATTTTTTATCTTCGTCATTTTCCGAGTCTTCGTAAAAACAAATTTTCGCCGATTTGCCGTCAATGGTCGCGCTGATAGGTTTTTCGCAGTTTCCCGCACTGTTTCTGTAAATGCCGAAGTCAAAGCTGACAATTTGGTTTTCGTCTTTGTATTCTTCGAAGAATGAATCTATCCCGTCAATATCTTGTTTTTTGAGAGTTTTCGGTGCGTAAAAAGAAAAAATGCCGTTATCGAATTTCATCCAGTCTTTCGGAACGTTGTTTTTCTCTTGCGCCAACGCGGAAAGCAAAGCAAACAAAGCAAATGAGATTAAAAATAAAAACTTCATTTTTCTTCTTTCTCGCCCTCGTATAAATCCTTTTTCGCCAAGCCTTGTTTGACGACTTTTCTTAAAGCCGTTCGCAAATAACCGTCGGCGGTCGTGACGATTCTTCGCAGTTTTTGTTCGGGGCGCGCCTTGAAAAACGTGACGTGCGTCGTTTCGTAGCCGTTCGGCGAATGCGGCGAAAAGTAATAATTGGAAACGCAGCAGCGCCGCCCGTCAATTTTTACTTCATTGACCGAATGCCACGATTTGTCGTTGGTCGCCATCAAAACCAGGCGATTGAAAAAGCTCGGAATCTCGACCGCTTCCGTTACGTCGTCGTTCCACAATTCGAGATTGCCGCCGTTTTCCGCTTTCCAATCCGGCGAGCAGTAGTAAAGCAGATTCAGCACGCGATAATTTTTCTGCTCGTGGTCGTGCGAATTGTCGATGTGCGGGTTCAGAAAATGCCCGCCCGCCATCGCGCTGATGCCGCCCGCGTAGAGATGCGGGTCGCCGATGGCGTCTTCGATTCCCGTAATGCGCGCCACGATGTCGATCACTCTTTTATCCTGAAACGCGAAAGTCGCCTCCGAAATAAGCGGATTAAATTTATCCAGCGATTTCGAAGTGTATTTTTTCTCGCGAAAGCTGTCTAAAAGCCGCATTTCTTCGAGCGGCGGATAAGCCTCGTAAATTTCGCGCGCCGTGCTTTCGGGAAAAAGATCGTCAATCGCCGCGAATTTGGTTCTGACGCCTTTGTCGGCGTTAAAATCGGCGCGCAGTTTTTCCTCGTCGCGTGTTAATCGCTCGACAATAATCTGGACCAGCTGTTCTTTCATAAAATCATCTAACGAAAATAAAGTTCGAGAGAATTATCCGAAAATCGAAGGTCAAAGGTCAAAGGTCAAAGGTCAATTTTGAAAATAAAAGTGACCAAACGAAATTTTTGCGCGTCTAAATAAACAGCAAAACGGATTTCCTGTCGGAAAATCCGAACACTTTCAAGAGCAGTCATTATGGATAGAAGATATTTTTTAAAATCGAGCGGAATCGCTCTCGCCAGTTTCGGTCTGATGTCGGCGGCGCCGAATTTTCTCCGCCAATTTGCCGACGCGCAGACGCTGACCGACGCGAAAGGCAAACGGAAAGTCCTCATCACGATTTTCCAGCGCGGCGCGGTCGACGGGCTAAATATGGTCGTGCCTTACGGCGACGACAGTTATTACGAGCTGCGCCGCAGCATCGCCGTTCAAAGCCCCAATAAAACGGACGGCGCGATAAATCTCGACGGCTATTTCGGGCTTCACCCGTCGCTCAAACCGCTGGAAGTTTTTTGGAAAAACAAACAGCTCGCCGTCATTCATTCGGTCGGCTCGCCCAACAATACGCGCTCGCATTTCGACGCGCAGGATTATATGGAATCCGGCACGCCGGGCGTCAAATCCACGCGCGATGGCTGGCTCAACCGCATTTTGCAGACGAACAAAAGCGACAAAGATTCGCCGTTTCGCGCCGTCTCGATGACGACGCAGATTCCGCGCAGCCTAATCGGTCGCGCGCCGACCGTCGCGATGACGAATCTCGCGGATTTCTCCATCAGAGCCGGCGCTTACACGCAATCGGTCGCGGGCGGCTTTGAAGGCATCTGGCAGGAAAACTCCAGAGACGGCTTGGGCGAAACCGGCAAGGAAACTTTCGAAGCCGTCAATTTTCTGAAACAGGCAAATCCGGCGCAGTTCAAACCGGAAAACGGTGCCGTTTATCCGAACACGCCTTTCGGTCGCTCGCTCCGCCAAATCGCGCAATTGATTAAGGCAAACGTCGGCTTGGAAATCGCTTTTACGGACACGCCCGGGCTGAACTGGGACACGCACGCCAACCAGGGCGGCGCGCGCGGTCAGCTCGCCAACCTGCTCCGCGATTTCGGCGTCGGCATCGCCGCGCTCGCCGCGGATTTAGGTCAGCGAATGGACGACGTCGTGATTTTAACAATGTCGGAATTCGGCAGAACCGCCCGCCAGAACGGCACGAACGGCACCGACCACGGGCACGGCAACGCGATGCTCGTTCTCGGAAACTCGGTCAAAGGCGGCAAAGTTTACGGCGATTGGAAAGGCTTAAAACCCGACCAGCTCAACGAAGGACGCGACCTCGCCGTAACGACGGATTTCCGCGACGTTTTCGCCGAAGCCTCCGCCAGGCATCTCGGCAATAAAAATCTGGATAAAATCTTTCCGGGTTATCAGGCAAACGCGAAAAAATTTCGGGGTTTTCTCGGTTAATCTCCAAAAGGTAAACGAGAAATTAAAAAGCCGTCGCCTGAAATTTCAGGCGACGGCTTTTTGTGTTGTCTTATAGCGCAAGCCAATCATCTGCCTGACCGGAGTGTTCAAGCAAACAGAGACCAAAAAATGATGGGAAGACAATCTAAGGGAATTGGGTTAACTAAGTTGTTAAATACGTTGTAGCCATGCCCTTCTTCTTTCCGGGAAGTATTTACGAATGCTCACCGTGTTCAAAACTGGCGAACCTTTTTCTCAAATTTCTGCGCAGTTCAGCTTCAGTAGACCACTGAATAAAACGATAATCAGCCAAATCAAAATGAATTGTATCGGAGGTTTTAATAGTGAATATGATTTCTTTGCCCAGCGCGTGGGCAAATCCGCTTTCATAATAACAATTGGGACGTTGCCCGGAAAGGTCTGCCAATATGTACTTGCTTTCCGCGATGTATTCGAGAACCTGGTCTGTAATTTTGCCGAAATCTTGTATTTCATCAATACGTATCGCCTTTAAATTATGCTCCTCTATTACCGGTTTCATTACCCCTTCATAAGCTGAATCGAGCTCTGAATCTCCAAATTTCATAATCACGAACACTTGAGGCTTAGGAACGGCAAAAGCCTTTTGCAAGATGGACTGAATAGGAGCATCCGTTTTTGTGTTTTTAATTTCATTAATGATCTCGGCTGTACACTCGTGTTCCCGTTCAAAATCATCATCCTTAAATTCTGCCGGAATTTTATCTTTGGAGGCTTTGGTCAAACTCGTTTCCGATCTATACACAGTCAGCAGGGTAACATTTTTCATATTCAAGACACGTTTGTAGCCTCCTCTCGAAATAAGAATAACTTGACCGTTGATAAATGGTATTATCAAATCTCTAATCATTTTATCTTTACTGTAGTTCCACCAATAATGAGGAGTTCCGCCAAATTCAAGCTTTGCGTGGTATTTCATAATTAATCCTTCTAAAACTCTCGGCTAATCTAACTAATTTATGATTATGTGAAACACTTATACAATAAATCGTTTAACCGGGCAATAGAGTCTTCGGCGCAAAAAAAAGTGCGCGGCATTTGCGCCGCGCGGGGTAGGTATAGCTTCAGGAAGGAAAAAAGGCTAGGGTTAATTCAATCGCCCGTTTTTGACCGGCGATATTGCTGGGGGATAATAAAACGGTCCGAAGGTTTTTAATGTTGCGGCATCGAAACTTTTGCGCGCGCCGCAGTGCAAGCAGGCGCGGTACGATTTGTTTTTATCCGCAAACGGGCGGCTCAATTCCTTGTGCCAGCATCCGAAAATTTTTGCCACGATTCCTATTTTGTTGCCGAAAGCATCGCTGGTACGATTGATCAGCGCGTCGGCGATATAATTTTGTTCTAAAATTGCCTGCATTTTAATTTCACTCCTTGTTACCTTGCCACTTATTCGGTGAACTGTCTTTTAGACGTCCCTAGCCAGGGTTTTTGCTGTTTATTTGATGAATTATTTCAAAGTAAGTTTTGCCGCCGTCGCGCGCCTGACAAATCTTTACAAAACGCGCGGCGGAAAAGAAAACCGGCGCGGCGGCTTTTTCTAATTCCATAACTCGCGCTAAAATCTTCCCAGAAGATTCAGGAGAAACTATTAAATGTTAAAAAAATTCGCTGGAATTTTGTTTTTGATTTGTTTGACTTTCCCGCTTTCCGCCGTTGCCTGGGACGATGTCGGGCATAAAACGACCGCTTACATCGCGTGGCAGCAATTGACGCCGCAGGCGCGCGAGCGCGTTTCGAAAATTTTGCAGAACGCGCCCGAAGATTCGCATTTAGGCGTGTTTTTTATGGGCGACGCGCGCTCGCTCGGCACGCGGCAGATGGAACATTTTATGATTGCCTCGACCTGGGCGGACATCGTGCGCGACCGCGATTTCAAAGTCCGATACGGCAAATATCACAAGGGAAACTGGCATTATTCCGATACTTTCTGGCGCGGCGGAAGCGGGCAGCCGGCGACGATTGTCGAGAATCCCAGCGAAGAAGGCGGCAAAGCGGTCGAGAAATTGATCGAATTCGACAAGGTTTTGCGCAACAATTCCGCCGCTGACGCCGAAAAAGCGATTGCGCTGGCGTGGATTCTGCATTTAATCGGCGACCTGCATCAGCCTTTGCACACCTCGGCGCGCATCACCGACCTTGAGCCGAAAGGCGATCAGGGCGGAAATTTATTTCTTCTGAAACCGAAAGAGACGCCGCGCAACCAGCAGGAAAATCTGCACTGGTTCTGGGATTCGATAATCGTTCGCAACACGCCGCGCGGCGACGCGTGCGACACGGATTTTATTCCGAAAATCGCGGGCGCCATCACGAAAAAATATCCGTCGGCGAAATGGTCGAGTCGCTTAAACCCCGGAAATTTCGACGGATGGCAAAAGGAAAGCTTCCGCCTGGCGATGACCGATGTTTTTCCGGCGACGCTCATTCGCTATCAAACGCCGCCGGCAAATTATAAGAAAAACGCTTTTCAGGTTTCGCAGCAGCAGATAGCGCTGGCGGGCTACCGGATGGGCGCGCTGCTGAATCAGATTTTCGGTCAGTCAGATTCTAAATTATGAAAAATAAATTCGCTTTCTTTTTGACGCCCGGCTTGCTGATTTTCTTCGGTTTTTCGGCGCAGGCTAAAGCGCAGGAAAAAACAGCCGTCGTCAATCCGCCAAACTGCCGGGTCATTCGTGTCGTCTCGTATCCGGTCACGCAAAGAATGGATAAAAACGTCAAAAAGCGAATCGCGCTGCTGAATCTTTGTCCGGAAAATCGCGGAATGGTCGCTCGCCCGATGCTTTCGGTCAACAGCGGCGGCAAATTCGAGATGTTTGAATACGATGTCGTGCGCGTTTTCAAAAACAGGAAAGAAGCCGAAAAGTACGCCAAGCAAAACGACATCAAAGACGCGACTTTCTAAACCAAATGAACGCACAAAAACTGCTCGAATTTTTTCAAAGCCGGCAAAGCGAAATTCTGGAATCAATCCGAAATCTGGTCGAAATCGAATCGCCTTCCTTCGATGTCGAAGGCAGTCGCCGCGCCGTCGATTTTTTGATTAAAGAAACCGAAAAAATCTCCGGCAATCTAAAAACAGAACGTATTTTCCGCGAAAATTACGGCGAGCATCTCGTCATCCGCGCCTTTGAAAATCAGTCGGAAAAGCCGATTCTGCTGCTCGGTCACACCGACACGGTTCACCCGCGCGGCAGTTTCGAAAAAAATCCGACGCGCATCGAGGGCGACAGATTTTACGGCTGCGGCGTTTTCGATATGAAAGCAAACTGCGTCTTAATTTTGGAAATCCTGCGCGCTTTTTCCGAATTGAATCTAAAACCGTCGCGTCCCGTTACCGTTCTGCTTTCGTGCGACGAAGAAGTCGGGAGCGAAACCGGACGCGCGCTGGTCGAAGCCGAAGCCGCAAATTCCGCGTTCTGCCTGGTTTGCGAGCCGTCGGCTGGCGGAAAAGCGAAAACCGGACGCAAAGGCACGGCGTGGCTTTCGGTCAAAGCGCGCGGCATTCCCGCGCACGCCGGTCTGGAACCGGAAAGGGGCGCGTCGGCGATTCTGGAATTATCAAAGCAAATTCAAACGCTGCAAGCCTTGAACGCGCCGGAAAAAGGCACGACCGTTAACGTCTGCACGATAAAAGGCGGCACCGCGTCAAACGTCATTCCCGAATTTGCCGAGATGGAAGTTGACGTGCGTTTTACGGCGCTGAGCGAAGCCGAGCGAATTCTGGGCGAAATTCAAACGCTCGAATCATTCGATAATCGCGTTTCGCTTTCGATTGAAGGCGGCTTGAATCGCCCGCCGCTCGAAAGAAGCGAGAAAATTATCGAGCTTTACGAAAAAGCTCGAAAAATCGCCGTCGAGATGAATTACGAATTCGGCGAAACGCAGGTCGGCGGCGCGTCGGACGGAAATTTCGTCGCCGCGCTCGGCGTTCCGGTGCTCGACGGGTTGGGCGTCAAGGGCGACGGCGCGCACACTCTGCGCGAGTATATTTTGATTTCCGATATTGCCAGACGCGCGGCGCTTATCGCCGCTTTAATGTTATGAAAATCGCCACCTGGAATGTAAATTCCATCAACATCCGGCTCGAACAGGTTTTAAGCTGGCTCGAAAAACACAAGCCCGACGCCCTGTGTTTGCAGGAAACGAAATGCACGGACGACAAATTTCCCGCCGCCGTTTTTCTCGAAGCCGGTTACAATTCGATCTTTCTCGGTCAAAAATCCTACAACGGCGTGGCGATTCTCTCGCCTTCGGAAATCAAAGACGTGCAGATGAATTTCCCGGACGATGAGGCGGACGCGCCGAAACGCCTGATTGCCGGAAGCGTCGGCGGCGTGCGCATCGTCAACACGTATATTCCGAACGGGACGGAGCTTTGGACGGACAAATTCACTTTCAAACTGGATTGGCTGCAACGCCTGCGCCGTTTTTTCGACGAAACCTGCGACAAAAATGCGGACGTTTTATTGTGCGGCGATTTCAACGTCGCACCGGACGAACGCGACGTCTGGAACGTCCCGTTCTGGGAAGGCAAACTGCATTTTTCCAAGCCCGAGCGCGCGGCGATTCATCACGTCAAACAGTGGGGCTTTGTCGATGTTTTCCGCCAACTGAACGGCGACGAAAAACTTTACTCGTGGTGGAATTACCGCGAAGGCGCGTTTTTCAAAAATCAGGGCTTGCGCATCGACCATATCTGGACTTCGCGCAACCTGGCGGAAAAATGCACGGCTTGCTGGATCGACCGAAAACCGCGCGGCGCGGAACGCCCGTCAGACCACGCGCCGGTCGTGGCGGAATTTGAGATTTGAAATTTAAAATGTGAAAGGTGAAATTCGGCTTTGGAATTTCAGGAATGCGCGCTTCGAAATTTTAGTTTTATGAAAGGCTCGACAAAAAAATGCGAGGTTGAAATTTTTCCGAATCTCGCCGCGCTCAACCAAAATGCCGCGCGGTTAATTGTCGAAATCATCGCGGAAACTTTGCGGGCAAAAGACAAATTTTCAATCGCGCTGGCAGGCGGCTCGACGCCCGAATCGCTTTATAAACTTCTCGCTTCCGACGCTTTTAAAAACAAGATTGACTGGACAAAAACGCTCGTTTTTTTCGGCGACGAACGCTGCGTCGTGCCCCTTGATGCGGAAAGCAATTATCGAATGGTAAACGCGGCTCTGCTTTCGCGCGTTTCGCTCCCGGCGGAAAATGTTTTTCGCCTGCGCGGCGAAATCGAGCCGGAAAAAGCCGCGTTTGAATATGAAGAAATTATCAAAAAAGCTCTGGGCGAAAACGCGCGTTTTGATTTGATTCTGCTCGGCATCGGCGACGACGGGCACACGGCTTCGCTTTTTCCGAAGACGAAGGCTTTAAGCGAAACGGAAAAACTCGTGGCGGCAAACTTCGTCGAAAAACTAAACGCGAACCGGCTGACGCTGACGTTTCGCGCCATCAATTCGGCAAAAAATATTTTGTTTTTAGTGAGCGGCGCGAAGAAAGCCGCGATGATAAAAAAAGTTCTGGCGGCGGAGACGATTGATTTGCCTGCCAGCTTAATCAAACCGGAAAACGGAAGCTGCCGCTGGTTTCTGGATAGCGAAGCGGCAGCTCTGATTGAAATTTTATAAAAGCGTATTCGCCCGAAAGTTTTGTAAAACCTGATTTAAAAAAGTAAAGGAAAGCGGTTGATTTTAAAATCAACCGCTTTCCTTTACTCTAAAAAATTCGGCTACGGTCGCCGGTCGTGCTCCACGATGATGTCAACCGATGCTGTCGCGGTATTACCGGCAGCGTCGACGACTGTCGCCGTGACGCGGTATAAGCGCCCGTCCGAATCATCTCCGTTACGTCTCGCTTCGACAATCAGATTGTCCGTCCAGTTTGCCGAATTGCCGGTCAAGGTGCGCGTCGGAACGCTGAGCGGCGTACCGTATTCGTCCGTCACCGCGTAACTGACCTGCGCCAATCCCGAGATTGAATCGGCTGCGCTGCCGGTTAATTTAACCGTCACCGGTTTTCCGTTGGGCGGGAAAATGCGCGTCGGCGTCGCTTCAAACTGAAATGTCGGCGCGGTTTTATCGATTTTGACGGTCGTGCTGCCGTTGGCTTCGACATTGCCCGCGCGGTCGGTCGAGCGATACAAAATCGTCGTCGTTCCTTCCTGGTTGATGGAAATACTTCCCGCGTAAGGCTGCCAGTTCGCTCCGCCGTCGGTCGAATATTCCGTTCGTTCGACGCCCGAACAATTGTCGGTCGCCGCGAGACTGAGCGAGACGTCCGTCGTGTACCAGCCGTTCGAGCCGTTCGGCGCGGAAGGCGTGAGCGTCGCCGTTGTTACCGGCGCGATTGTTTCCGCGCCCAAATTCGCCGTCGTGACCGAGCCGGGCGTGATATTGGCGACGCACGAATAAAGCACGTCCTGACCGAGCACCGCTTTGACCAGATAGCGCCCCGGAGCCAAATCGACGCCGCCGTAAAAGCCGCCGCCGTCGGTCGCCGTCGTGCGCGTTGAATTATCGTCGAGATTTTTGATGGTCACGGCGCCGGTGTCGAGCGGCGTATTGTCGGCGCGGCGCGCTTCGCCTTTAATGTGTCCGAGCGACGGCGCGGCTTTCCACGGAAAAACGGGAATATTCGCCAAATCGCTGAAAATCGGCGTCAGTCCGGCAGGCTCGTATAATGTTGCCCCATTTACAGATTTGCCCGTCGTTAAGCCGGACGCAAATTCGGCGAACGGGCGCGCGGGCGTCGTGATCGGCGACGGAACGGCAAACGGATTATTGGTCACGGCGATATTGCTCGTCGCCATCGAAAAGTAAATAATTCCGCTCAGATTGTTCGGCACATTCGCGGGCGGCAGCAGCGTCCGGCGCGTTTGCCGCAGCGTGCCTTCGACGGCGTTGTTTGCCGCGCCCTGACCCATCATACCGGCGCGATTATAGAGATGTCCTCTGAGCCACGCGTCCCACTGGTCGTATTGCGGGCGGACGTTTGCGGTATGTTCCGCTTTATAAACCATCGGAATGGCGATGTCGATAATGCCTTCCTGCGTCCAGGCGCGCCAATCCTGATAAACGCGCCAATAGGCTTCGGCTGAGTTCCAGGACGCTTCCGTCGCACCGACGCCGCCAAAGGCGATGAGCGCGGCGGAAATTTTTAAATCCGGCTTGATGGCGAGCGCGTTCAGATAAACGCGGCGCACGATGTTCGTCACTTGGTCGCGCCGCCACTGGCTCCACTGCGGATTATTCGGCGTGGGCGGCGTCGAGCCGAGCGGGATATTGTAGTAACGCTGAAAGCGCTCAATGCTCGTCGAGTTATAACCGACGTTCGCGCCGGTCGAAGGCGTCTGACCGGCGATGCCGATTTCAGGATAGCGGATGCGGTCGAGATGCAGCCCGTCGATATCATAGTTCTGGACGAGATGATTCAGGACGTTAACCGTGTATTCGGCGGCGTCGGGATGCCCGAAATCGATCCAGAAATCGCTGCCGAAACGATGTCCCTGATAAGTGATAGCCGCCGTTCCGTCCGGAATCAGCGTGCGCGTCAGCCAATTGTTCGGTCCCGGCGTGATCGTGTTCGTCGTCGGATTGAAGCCGCCGTGCCGGTTGAAAACGTGATTCGAGTTTTCGGGCGGAAAAAGATTCGGCGCGCGTCCCCAGACGGCGCTCATAATGACGAAAGCGTGAACTTCGATGCCGCTGGCGTGCGCCTCGTCGATAATATCCTGCAACGGGTCGAAGCCCGGCTGAATCGGCGTCCTGTCGCCCAAAGGTTCAAGCGAATTCAGATACCAGGAATCGCCGCGCCGCCTGACCTGGACGAACAGGGCGTTGGCTTTCGCCGCCTTGGCGTTGTTGACGACCGTTAAAACGTCGTTGTGATTATTGAGCGAAGTGTTGAAAGTATCGACCCAGAAGGCGCGATACTCGGTTCGGGTTTGAGCTTTCAGCGCAGCCGCCGGCATCCAAGCCATTGCCAGCAGCGTTAATAGAACGGCGAACGCCCGGTAAAATTTAATTCCGACAAGTCTTTGATTTTTCATAATTTCTTTCTTCGTGCGTGCCTGCGAACAATTCCTTAATCGGCTCTCGCGCCGCCCGCCAAAGAATAAACGGGAACGGGTCGCGGCGAAATTTTCGGAAATCGCAAGAGCCTGAATCAGCCGGCTCGTAAATAAACAGTCAATTGTTTGTTGTAAAGCAGATACGCATTATTGTCACTTATATATAATTTGATTGTCAATAGAATTTCTTATACGAGTTTTAATAAAATTAATTTCCATTCCGAAAGCCGATAAGCCTGGTCTGAAAATAAGCGACGGGCGACAAATTTGCTGTCGCCTGTTGCTTATTTTTTTATCCTATTTCAAAATCAGAACTCAGTGAGCGAAACGGTTTTGAAAAAAACAGGGACGGAGTTTTCGGCGAAAGGTCTGGCAAAAACGGATGCCGAGCTTTTACAGGCGTGCCGGCGCGGCGACGAAACCGCCTGGAACGATTTGGTTGACCGCTACCAGCGCCTGATTTCAACGATTCCGCGCCGCGCCGGTCTCTCCGAAGAACAGACGGCGGACGTTTTTCAGGAAGTTTTTCTGACGCTGTTTGAAAAGCTCGACGAAATCGAGCAGCCCGACAAACTCCGTTCGTGGCTGGTGACGACCGCCAAATTTAAAACCTGGCGCGTCGTCCGCGGCGAAAAAGGTTTTTATTCGCCCGACACCGAGGAGGAAATGGCTGAGGAAATGGCGAGCCTGCCCGATTTGTCGCCGTTGGCGGACGCGGTTTTGATTCGGTTGGAAGAACAGCACCAGATTCGCGCGGCGCTCGAAGAGCTCGAAGAACGCTGCCGGAAAATTCTCTCGATGATTTATCTGCGCGAGACGGCGGCAAGCTACGCTGAAGTTGCCGAAGCCATCGGCGTCGGCGAAACCAGCATCAGCCCGATGCGTTCCAGATGTTTGCAGAAACTGGCAAAAATTCTGACGAAATAGCGGCGAAAAGTGCCGGAAAGCGGCAGCGAGTTAAATAGCTTTGTAAACGCTCGGCGCTGAAGCTCGCGGCGGAAATTTACAACTATCCGCGACTATCCGCAATTGCCTGCAACCGTCTGAAAACCGTCTGAAAACTTTTTTCAATCCCGTGTCTTTTTCCTTCTCAGGCTCGCACTGTTAGATTGTGAGGTTGAGAAAAATGATTTTAGCAATGAGCAACAATTCAAACGACGAACTAATCAACAAGATTATTCACCTGATGCAAACGGACGATTCGGCTGACGCACCCGCCGATTCGGTGAAATGGGCGAAAAATATCTTTCGCACGCGCGCCGCCGAACCGAAAACATCGCTGGCGCAGAAGATTCTCGCGGTTTTGCAAATCGATTTATCGGGCGCGCAGGCAGCCTTCGGCGAACGCTCCGCCACACTCTCACAAACGCGCCAGATGTTTTTTCAGGCGGGCGACAACGCCGTCGACCTGAGAATCTCGGAAGACGAAAACGGCTTTCAGATGCACGGACAGATTTTAGGCGATGGTTTTTCAAACTGCACTGTAATGCTCGGCGATTTTCAGGCGAAAGCCAGCGAGCTGAGCGAATTCAAATTCACGGATATTCCGGGCGGAAAATACGATTTGGTTTTGCAGACGGCGGACAGAGAAATCGAAATTGCCGGTTTGGAATTAAATTAAGCCGGACTCGGGTTGAACTTAAGACGAACTTCAAGGGAAGAATAGGGAAAACTGGAAGGCGAAAAGTGGCAGGACTTTTCGCCATTTTTTTATTTAAACGGCGCGAATCAGGCGTAGGGAATTTTCACTGGAAGGAGACGAAGAAACGGAAAGCGCGAAATGGAAAAGCGGAAAACCTGCGTTCTCCGCTTTTCCATTTCCGTTTTTCATTCGGCTTTGCCTCTTTGTGGTGAATTTTTCTTATTGTTAATATCTTTATTATATGCTCCGCGCCGATTTAGCCGAAAAATTGATTTCCGCCGAAAGCGAAACCGAGCGAAAACGCCTGTTGATTGAAAATAATAAACAGGCGGACATCAAGCTCGCTTTTGCTTTAAAAGAAATATGCTACGCGGCGTGGACGAGCGAGCCGGTGAAAGCGCAAAAGGCGGCGCGAGCGCTGAAAACTCTGGTGAAAATCAATCCGCGCGAGGAAATTTCGGCGCTTTCCTTCTGGGTTTCGGGCATTGCCGAGCTGACGCGCGGCAGGCTCGAATCCGCTGTCAAAAATCTCGACCGCGCGGCGGAAATTTTCTTTGAAATCGACAAGGAACACGACGCGGCGCAGACGCAGGTGGCGAAGCTCATCGCGCTGGCGATGCTCGGTCGCTATGACGAAGCGCTCGCGACGGGCGAAAAGACGCTGAAAATTTTTAAAAAATACGACGACCCGCTGGCAATCGGGAAGGTCGAAAAAAATCTCGGCAATATCGTCGCGCGGCAGGGCGACGAGCGGCGCGCCGAGAAATATTATCTTGCGGCGCGCGGAAAATTTGTCCGGTTAGACAATAAAGAGGAATTGACGATGAGCGACAACAGCCTCGCCAATACCTACGCCGAGCTGAACGATTTTCAAAAAGCCGAAAAATTTTACGCTTCGGCGCTCGAAAATGCGCGCGAATCGAAAATGCTCGTCACCGAAGCGGAAATCGAAGCCAGCATGGGCAATCTCGCGCTTTTCCGCGGTCGGTTCAACGAAGCTTTAAAATCGCTGGAGCTTTCGCGGCAAACTTACGAAACACTGGAAATGCCGCATCAAACCGCGATTGCCGAACTGGAAATCGCCGACATCTATCTGGAATTAAACCTCGCCAAAGAAGCCTTTTCGATTTACGAAAAAATTACCGAAGAGCTGCGCAGACTGAAATTGCAGGGCGAAGAAGCGCGCGCGCGGGCAAATTTCGGACGCGCGGCGGCGGTTTTAAATGAAACTAAACAAGCGCACCGGCAATTGAAAAAATCGGCGCAGCTTTACAATCGCGAAAAAAACAAAATCGGCGCGGCGTTCGTCAAATTAACCGCCGCCAACCTGGAGCTCGAACAGGAAAATTTTAAAAAAGCGCAACTCCTGGCGGACGAAGCCTCCAATCTGCTTGCCGACAGCGAAAATCTGCGGCATTGCTTAATGGCTAAGTGGATTCAAGCCGAAGCGGCGGCAAATCTGAATGATTTCAAAAAAGCGGAACGCCTTTTAAATGAGGTTTTTACCGACGCGACGAAAGCCGAGCAGCCGCAACTCGTTCAACTGGCGCTGAACTCGCTGGGAAAATTATTCCGGCAAAAAGGCGATGCGCGGCAAGCAGAAAAGTTTTTCAAAAAAGCGATTAAATTGATTGAAACTCTGCGCGCGCCGCTTCCGGCGGAAGAATTCCGGATGGCGTTTCTGGCAAACAAGCTCGCGCCGTTTGAAAATCTGGCGCGGATTTATCTGGCGGAAAATAAAATCAAAGACGCGTTTCTGATGATTGAAAAAGCCCGCGCCCGCTCGCTGGCGGAATCAATCGCGAACGGAAATTTGCAGCCTGCGAAAAACAATGCTTCGACGAAGCTGACGAAAAAACTGGAAGCTTTGCGCGAGGAATTAAACTGGTTTTACAGCCGCCTCAGCCGCGCCGAAAACGCGGAAATCGCCAATCTGCAAAGGGAAGCGCAAAAGCGCGAGAAGCAAATCGCCGACGTTTTGCGGCAAATCGAAAGCACCGGCGCGGGCGGCAATGCGAAAGGCGACGCTTTTGATTTCGCCGGATTGCAAAAACAAATCGGCGGCGAAAAAGCTCTCATCGAATTCGTCAGTTTTGACAATTGTCTTTCGGCGTTTGTCGTGACGGATAAAAAAATTCATTTCATCAAGGATTTAGCGAAAGAAACGCAGATTTTCGCCTTTTTGGAAGGCTTGCGGTTTCAGTTCGGCGCGCTGCGCTACGGCGCGAAAAGTCTCGGGAAATTCATTGACGAGCTGAAAAAACGCGCCGATTTTTATCTCGCGAAACTTTATTCCTGTCTCGTCAAGCCGCTCGAAAAGCTTCTGGACGCGCGCGATTTGACGATTGTGCCGGTCGGCGTTTTGCATTACGTTCCGTTTCACGCTTTGCTGCGCGCGCGCGACGAAAAATATTTGATTGAAACGCGAAAAATCGCTTATGCGCCGAGCGCGACCGTCTGGCAGTTTTTGGAGAAAAAGCCCGCGCGAAAAATCAAAAGCGCTCTGCTGATCGGCTTTGCCGACGAGAAAATCCCGCTGGTCACGCGCGAAATCGAAACGCTCAAAAAGATTTTCCCGCAGGCGAAAACTTTTTCCGGCAAGGCGGCGACTTTCGAGGCTTACACGCGAAACGCGCCGCAATTTGACGCGCTGCATCTCGCCTGTCACGGGCAGTTTCGTTCGGAAAATCCTCTGTTTTCGAGCCTGCACTTGGCAGACGGCTGGATAACCGTGCGCGACATCTGCGCGCAGCGTCTAAACGCCGAACTGGTGACGCTGAGCGCCTGCGAAACCGGCTTGAACGAAATTTTTGCGGGTGACGAAATCCTCGGGCTGGCGCGCGGATTTCTGACGGCGGGCGCGCGGTCTCTGGTTTTGAGCCTCTGGACGGTCAACGACGAAGCGACCACCGCGCTGATGCGGGAATTTTACACGCAACTCGAAGCGGGAAAAGAAACATCTAAATCATTACAAATCGCACAATGCAGCTTTATCAGGGAAAATGCCCATCCCTATTTCTGGTCACCTTTTATATTGATAGGAAAATTTTAGCTGCTTCTTCTTCATAAATTAGCCCGGATATTGGTTTTTTTAAATTTTTTAGCTATATAGCAACGCGGGATATAGCGAGACGGTTTTCGGAACAAGCAGTGATTTTCCGGTGCCTTCGGCTTTTATTCCTTACTAAATTTTTTTTTAGAAAAAATGATTTTGAATGTCTTTTTGCCGGGACTTACCGCACTGTGTAATCGGCAAGACGTCCATTTGATGGAACCTGAGGGGACAGTAATGAATAGATTTATCGAAAATAACTGGCTGAAAGCATGTTTTGTTCTGCTTTCGATGATTATCTTTTCCGGCGGCGTTTTCGCGCAGACGGATAATTGTAATTGTGCGCCGGACGAAGTTTTAATAGAGCTGACGGCGGCTAATCAAGGCGCTCTGCCTGCCGTTGCCGCCCAATACAAGCTGATTCCGACTCCGCTCGACCAAGTCGGAACGCCGCCGACCTATCGAATGCGCATCAACCGCGATTTGGCAAACGGCGGAACCACTCAAACTCCTCTGCAAATCACCGCTGCGATGGCGGGCGACTCGCGCATTCTCACCAGAGAAGTCAACCGAAATCTGTATCAAGTGGAAAAAACCGGATTGCCCTGGACAATCGGTCGCTCATGGTCAATCGGTCGCTCATGGTCAATCGGCGGAAGCTCGAAAGGCTACGGCAAACAATGGTTTCCGGATTTGATTCGGCTCGACCAGGCGCATCAAATCAATCGCGGCACGCGAGTCGATAACGGTCAACCGGTCATCGTCGCGGTGCTGGATACGGGAATCGATTTATCTCACCCGGCTTTTGCCGGAAAACTCGTGCCAGGCTACGATTTTGTTTCCGGCGACGATAATCCGAGCGAAGAAGGCGTCGCCTGGCAAGGCTCTTTCGGGCACGGCACGCACGTAGCGGGAATCGTCGCCTTAACCGCGCCGGAAGCGAAAATTATGCCGATTCGCGTGCTTGACGCAAACGGCGAAGGCTCGCTCTGGCGCATTCAGGCAGCAATCTTCTGGGCGTTGAATCACGGCGCGGACGTTATCAATTTAAGCTTGAGCTATCCGAACGATATTTTGCCGCAGGATAACAAAGCTTTAAAGAGATTAATGGATTTCTGCGACGACGGCGTCGAGCTCGAAATCAACAAAAACTATCCGGAAATCGGCAATAAAAGATGCGTTATGGTCACCGGAGCCGGAAACGGCGGCAATGCGCAGAAAGTTTTTCCGGCGGCTCTGAAGGCGGAAAGCGTCGATATTATGTCGGTCGGAGCGATTAAGCGCTACGATAGATTCGCGTCCTTTTCGACGATAAACTCAGAACAGGGTAGCGGCGGCGATGAATGGGTCAGATTCCTCGCACCGGGCGAAGACATCATCAGCGCGATTCCGGGCGGACGTTATGCCTCCTGGTCGGGCACTTCGATGGCAGCGCCGATTGTCGCCGGTATCGCGGCTCTGGTCAAAGCTCAGAATCCGACTTTCACGGGGCATCAGATATTCGACCGGGTTGAAGAAACCGGAATCGACTGGAAATGCACTCTCACTTCAAGAGGTTACCGTATTGATACGACGCGGGTCGATGCGTATTGCGCCCTGACCAACAATGAAGAATGCGGCGTAGAAATCGAGAACGTTCCCTGTCCGGAATAAAAAATTCCATTTAGATTTAATATTTGCGAAAAGCCAATTGGAAACGGTTGGCTTTTTATTTGAAAAAAATTACATCAAATCTGTCTTTTTCAGAATATTTTCATCACTGTATAGCAGAAAGCCATATTTCAAAGCCGCAAATCAGCTTGAAAGGCATTCGAGAAACGATAGACAAACGAATTAAACAGGTAGTTAAGGAAGGTATCAAAAATATGAAACAAGTAGGAACAACAAAACGCAGTCGGCTTAAAAACGCCTGGGTGCTGCTGTTTGCGTTGGCATGGGTCATCCTGCCGTTCGCTTTAAATAAAACGGTTGTTCAGGCAGACGATTTGAGCGATGACATAAGAATTCGCGCTTCGCTGACAGGACCGGCGATCAACGGCGTCACGCCGTCCGGCTTTGCCGAACATCGCACCGAAGACGACGGACGCCGCCGGCTGGACGTCGATGTCTTTTCGGTAAGTTTACCGGCAGGGACGGTTTTAAACGTCGTGCTGAACAACGCGGTTGTCGGGCAAGTGACGCTCGACGGTTTCGGCAACGCCTTTTTCCGCCGCGATACGAATAACGGTCAAACCGTTCCGCCCGCCAGCAACGGAAATCCGATTGCGGTTATGAACGGAAACACAACTATTATCTCCGGCGTGTTCGGCGTAGTTACGCCGACGCCTTCGCCGTCAGGCTCGCCGACCGGCTCGCCCACGGCTTCGCCGAGCGTCAGCCCGACCGGAAGCCCGACCGGCTCGCCGACAGTTTCGCCGACGGTTAGCCCGTCAGCTTCGCCGTCAGTATCGCCGACCGTCAATCCGACGGTTTCGCCGACCGCGTCACCGACCGGCTCGCCGAATCCTTCGCCGACAGTTTCACCGTCGCCGGGCGGCAATGGTTTATTTGCCGGTTTAAGCGGACCGACGCTGAACGGTGTTTTGCCGAACGGTTTCGCTCAATATGAATTTCACAGCAGCCGCGTCGAATTGGAAGTTCGCGTGCGCCAGGTCAATCTGCCGGGCGGCACGATGCTGAACGTCACGGTTAATAACGCGACGGTCGGACAGATGTTCATCAGCGGCGGCGAAGGCAGACTCCGCCTGCGCAGCGATGAAGGACACAACGTTCCGATTATCACTGCCGGTTCGCCGATTATCATTTTTAACGGCAACTCGGCTGTTTTAAGCGGAATCTTTTCCGGCGCCAGCCCGAGTCCTTCGCCGAGTCCGAGCGTCAGCCCGACCGCATCGCCGACCGGCTCGCCGTCACCTTCACCGTCAGTTTCGCCGACAGTTTCACCGTCGCCGAACGTTTCGCCGTCGCCATCGCCGTCAGTGTCGCCGTCACCTTCACCGTCGCCTGTTCAGGGCAGATACTTTGAAGGTAATTTGAGCAGCACGGTCAACAACGGCAGCCGCGGCGAACTCAAGATTTTCTTGAACGCGACGGAAACGCAGGCGCAGGTTACGGGCGAATTCAATCTGTCGAGCCAGCAGACATCCGCCAAGATTCTGACTGACATCGGCGGAGCCGTCGTCTACGATTTCGGCACCATCGGCGGCACGCAGGGACAAGTGAATGTGACCTTTAACGTGACTCCGGCACAAGTTCAGCAGATTCGCGCGGGATTGTGGTACGCGGTCTTTGGCAGCGTGGCTAATCCGAATGAAGTGCGCGGCACGATTCGCAACAGTTCGAGAAGCAGCGACTTTGACGGCGACGGCGTTGTCGATATGGCTGTCTTCCGCCCGCAGGACGGCGCGTGGTATATCCAGAACAGCACCGGCTTTACCGCCACGACTTTCGGCGGCGCGAACGACAAGCTCGTCTCCGGCGACTTTGACGGCGACGGTCGCTCCGACGCGGCTGTTTATCGCAGCAACGGCAACGGCGCGGGAATCTGGGACATCAAGCG
>DASVRL010000374.1:0-4477 GCA_036388635.1 Pyrinomonadaceae bacterium | reverse complement strand
AACTGCGGGCGCGCAGCTGGCTGATGCTGGTTTCCGAGACGCCGATGGGGGCGCCGCCATCGGCGTAAGAAGCCGCCGGGTCGCGCAGATAGAGCATCGTGATGATTATTTTGGAACGCTCGTCCAATGAATCAATCGCCGTGCGGATTAAATGCTGCTGTTCGAGTTTGACCAGTACGGCGTCCGCCAGCGGAGATTCGTCCGCGACGTCGAACGCGCCTTCAAAGTCGCCGCTTTCTTCAAAGTCGTATGATTGGAAGGAAATCTTCTCACGCGAAACGGTGCTCCAGGTTTTAAACTTCGCCGTCGTGACCAGCCAGCCACGCGCGGAGGCGGTCGGGCTGTTCAATCAAAGTGCACGTCGTGTGAATCGCTTTGTCCCAACTTCCCGCTTTCCGGAGAAAATAATAAGAACAACAATGGACTTTATGAAATTCCGTGATGGTTTTATTAACTCTACTGTCCGCCAAGTAAATACTTTTAGTTAATGCGTTCGCCAAGTAAACACTTTTAGTTAATGGATTTATTACCTGAAAGTGTTGACCTGAAATTTCCCGTTCTTTTATTTTCAATAAGATAGAATTTTGTGAATGTAAACACTTTTAGTTAAACGGACACTTATTTCAGCCGCGACTACAAAAAGCTTTTCGGCGACCCGGCGCGATTAGGCATCGCGAACCCGCGCAGTAATCTCGAAATTCAGGAAGGAACAGTTTGAGGACTGAATAATATAAAAACCGAGCGCGCCAAAAGAGTAGTTTTCTGATGTTGAACAACCGGGGTTGAATTATAAATTCGAGCTGCCTTTCAAATTAGCTTTGCGGCAAACGGACTGTAAATATTGTTCCGTCCGTTTCCGATGAACTGACCTCGATCGTGCCGTTATGTCCCTCGACGATTTCGCGGGCGATAAACAGACCGAGTCCGAGGCTGGTCGACGGAAGCGAGTGCGAGCCCTTGGCAGACAACTGAACCAAGGGATTGAAAATAACCTGTAATGATTCGGGCGGTATCGGGCGCCCGAAGTTTTTTACCTCGACGATAATTGTTTCCGCGTCCCTGCCTATCGAAAGCATGATTTGCTTTCCCTCTTCGCTGTACTTTGCCGCATTTATTAAAAGATTCGAGAGAACCTGTTGAAACCGCGCCGGATCAAAACGGCTGTCGAGATTGCCCGTCATCTCAAAATTAAAAACCGCTTTCGGATAAGCCGACTGAACTTCATCGATGGAAGCCCGGCAGACTTTTCCCATGTTCGCCGGTTCGGGCTTGATCGGTATTTTCTTTCCGATCTGTCCGCCGGCAAATTCGAGCAAATCCTTGATCATTCTATTCATCGTCGAAACGCTACTTTTAATGCGGGCGGCAACTTCTAAATGCGGTGCGTCGAGAGCTTCCGATTTTATCAGGATATGCGAAGCCATCTGGATAGCCGCGAGCGGACCTCTTAAATCATGCCCGAGAATAGCCAGAAATGTCTGCCTCGACTGGTCGACCGCGCTCGAGTAACTGGAAATCGATTCGGCGAGCGCTTGATCGATGGCTTCATTGAAACGCATCATATCGTCAAACTCCGATTCATCGAACCCGGTCAGCCGCGATTTCCATAACCTGATGACGCTGGCTCTTAATGCTCGATACTCGCTGCCCAATTGCTCCAAATCAAAGCCGGCGATTTGCCGCAGAGCCCCGTGCGTCGTCGCCGCCGTTTCCTTGCCCGCCAGCGGGTCAGCCAGTCCTTTTGCTTTATCGGATTGCTCCCGGTCGGTTTGATGAGTTTCAATGTCTTTTGCAGCGGCTTCCAGAATCAGCTTGGCGTGGTCGCGCAGCGTTAAAGAATCCATCGTTTCGGCGGCGGGCTGTATCGTCTTGGCAAAAGACTCCCACTCGACAAGGATTTCTTCTATGTTTTCGGTAATGAATTTAGACAATCTCATAAAAGTCGGGTAACTAGAGAATATTCTTTTATTCGGCGGAAAGCTATCGGGCACATTTAGGCATTCGGATGGTTGAGTTTTTCCGGACGGTCATAGCCGCTCCCGTTAAGCTTGATAACACCTTTTCACAGGAGGGCGAGGTGTTTGATTTTTCAGCTTTGTCGGACAAGCTGCTTTTTATTTCCTGTATTACTTATAAGGTCAACTTCTATCCGACCTTTCCTACTGTGGGAAACCACGTTGTCACCGGTCATTAAAGATAGATAAATTTGTTTAGTTAATATTTTAAACAGCCCTGATTTTTCAGGGTATAAGATTCAGGGTAATACAAACTTAGGTGCTTTTGTTCGAGGCGGAGAAAAAACCATATGCAGAAAATATTGTTTATTGTGCTTTTACTGATTGTTCAAGTCACTTGCGCTGAAGCTCAGCTCTGGCTTTCACCCGTCAAGACGGGCGATTGCGTCGCGAATCGCATCAGCACGAAAAAAACCAGTTTCGTCAGAGAATATGATAAAAAATATTGTGCTCGAAATTTGCCTGATAAAACCAAAGAAAGAACGTGCCTGGAAAATAGCCGGGCTATAAAGGAGTTTTCATTCTTCACGGACAGATGCAGTGAAAGCGATTATTTTATCGGGATAAACGGAGATGAACTTCGGTTAAGGAGAATCTCCAAAAAACCTGGAAAGCCGCATCACTTTATCGGAACTTTTGCCGGCAGCGGATATAGTGTGGTCATTAGTCTTACGCGTCCAATAAAGAAAATGCCCTTTCCGGATAAACCCAGAGATGAGGATGAAGTCGAGGGCGGCGCATATGATGTGCTTATCACCGTCAAAAAGGGTGCGCGTAAAAAGACCTATAACGGCATCTTGACGTATGGCTTGTAAGGCACCTAACTACTAATCCAAACCGGCTGCGTGAAAGATGTGGATTTTAGATTCTTCTCGCCACAGGACTGTAACGGTAGATTTATATGAGCACGAATCGTTTGAAATAATCGATTTGGGTGAGAAACTGAAAAACCAAACCGGTTAGGTGAATATTCGATAATATTTTTTGTTTTTCGAGATTGTCGAGCGCTCGCCGACTTCCCTCTCGCCGGCTTACTTTTAACCGGTTGTTTTCCCAGATAATTCAAATATATTTGAACAGCATCGTCGGGACACCGCCGGCATAGAATCATCGGAATACGGTCTATAGATAAACCACTCTCGAAAAATTGAAAAACGAGCGTTACGACCTCATCGTTTTCTTTACTCCCAAAAGACGTGACGTGTCGAACAGATTGAATAACCTGACGACCGCGTCCAGCGAATCCCCGGCAATCGCCTGGACGTCGATGGCTTTAACGTTCGCTTCCCTTTTTTTACCTTCCGCAGGCACGCCGAATTAAAAGGATTTTGGAGAATTATACCAGAATTCAGGAGAATCGTTATATCAACCTGTTACCGCTCAGGCTCATAATCAAACTTATAGGACACGCATTTTCCCGTCTCGGCTCTGAACAATGCCGAAATAGCGGATGTAATGTCAAAATTTCTAAAGGAGAAAGGGTCGGAATAAGCCGTTTCCTGATTTTTTGTACCGTCACCGACTGACAATCGATTCACGGCGGGTTTACACTAAAGTGTGAGCGGGCTTTTTGAAGAATTTTTGCAAGGAGGATTATGGACGATAAACGATTAGGGGAAGACTTTGAAATAAACGCGGAAGATTCGCCGGAGGAAATCAGCGCGGACGAAGAAAAACTGCTCGACCAGCTCGGTCTGTCGGGAGAATCGCGGCGCAGTTTTTTGGGGCAAAGCGTCGCCGGCGGGCTCGGCGTTTTTGCGCTTCAGCTGCTGGCGAAGGAACAGGCGCTCGCCGCGTTAAAAGCGCCGGCGGGCGCCGTTTTCGCGCAGAACGCCGGACTGGAAAACGCGGTAAAAATATCTATGAAAGTCAATGGGGCTGCCCGCAGTCTGGAAGTCGATTCGCGCATGTCTCTGCTCGACACATTGCGCGAAAGGCTCGATTTGACCGGCACGAAAAAAGGCTGCGACCAGGGGCAGTGCGGAGCCTGCACGGTGATTGTTAACGGAAACCGCGTGCTCTCTTGCCTGACTTTGGCGGCGCAGTGCCAGGGCAAAGAAGTCACCACGATTGAAGGCTTGGCGAAAGGCGACGAGCTGCATCCCGTTCAGGCGGCGTTCATCAAGCACGACGGTTTCCAGTGCGGCTACTGCACGCCCGGACAAATCTGCTCGGCGATAGCTTTACTGAATGAAGCCAAAAACGGCGACGCCAGTCACGTCACGAAAAACTTACGCTCCAGTGCGCGAAACATAAAACTCACCGACGAAGAGATCCGTGAACGTATGAGCGGCAATATCTGTCGCTGCGGCGCGTATCCGGGCATCGTCGCCGCCATCCGTGAAGTGCAGGCGGGACGCGAAACGGCGCAGACCTGGCATTTTGCGACTGACGAAGAGATCGCCGCCGTCTTGACGGACAACGATAAAGAAGAAATCGCCGCCGCAATGAACGAGGAGGGT
>DASVRL010000373.1:0-3278 GCA_036388635.1 Pyrinomonadaceae bacterium | reverse complement strand
CAAGGCACGAACGCTCAGGTTGGTGAAAACGAATACGTTGTCTATCTTGAGGATTCCAATCTGGTTTCGGATGCTGCTTTTTATCACACAGCAGCAAAGCAAACATCATCAGGTATATGGTTTTATCCTCATCGTAATGAGTGACGGTGCCGCCAATCTGCTGGTAGATCCAATTCATTAAGCCAAGCTGGGGGATCAGGCTGATAAGCTGAGCCAGCAGAATACTCCTATGAGAGCAATTGCACCTGATTCTGAATAATTGCAGACATTATTCTTAACGCCACTTTAATTATTAACTGCCATCAATAAAAAAATGTAAAACACGGTCGTATTATATAAAGGGTGGCAATTTGTCATGGTTCTTGCTTTTTAAGGCGACAATATGCCGCGTTAAAAAGAATCTAATTTTGTCAATTTGTCCTAATAATAATGTTCGTAAGAGGAATGCCAATTGCTTATAGTTTTTTGTTTTCAGCGCGGCGAAATTATTTTGGCGTTTGACTTTTGATTGTGCTCCTTGAAAAAAGACAATCAACAAAATTATAAATGGCTTTTATAAAGTAAAAAACTTTTATTTATCTGTCTGGTTTTTTTATAAAACACCGCTTGAAAATCGCCATCTTGTTTAAATAACAAATGGAGCGGACAGTTTTAACGATTCGGCGCTTCGAGTTTCGGTCGCGGCAATTTTGTTGATATCGGACATTAATGTTCACGTCATCAGTTACACCAATCTTCAGAAGAATTCCATAAGAGACGGCTTGCAAGCTAAATCCAGCCGAAGACTCTTCGTTCAAAAATGAGAAGTTAACTGGATAAAGACATAAGCCCATTATTTCATTACGCAATCTAATGAAAACCTATTTTGAAACTTTAATCGAGATAAAATTTATAGAAATCGGTTTTTTACTATTTTCAATGGAAACCAAATTAGCTTTAGTCGCTTTTGGAAAAAAATGAATATAAAAAATATCCCGCTTGTTCTAACAATAATTTTATTGTTTGCCGGCAAAAGCATAAACGCCCAAGCAGTTCCGTCACCTTCAACAGCGCCGCAAAAACAGTCTGCGCCGAAGGCTGTAATTGATGTGGGCGAAGACCGTCCGGTCAACGGCGGAAGCAAGGACGACCCGCTGATGGAGCCGCATCTTGCCATAAATCCCAGGAATTCGATGCACATGGTTGCCGGGGCGATTGTGGCAACAAAACCGGATTTGACCGAGACCGACTGCGCCGTTTTTACATCTTTTGACGGCGGGCGCAAATGGAGCCGTCACGACTTTAAGTTCAAATCCTGCTATGACCCGTGGGTCGCCATTACCGATAAGGGGACGGCAATCTTTACCTCAATCGATATAAGAAACAGCGAGGTTACAATTTTTCGGTCTGCAGACGGCGGACGCTCCTGGTCAGACAATTTTCTCTCGATTGGTAAAGGACACGACCATCAAACTATGGCTTTAGACTCTTCTGACGGCAGCATATATCTCGTCTCAAGTCTGACGGAGCGAAATGAAGCAAAGCAAACCCGGTCAAAAGTGAGGATTGCCCGCTCGATTGACGACGGTATGACGTTTCAGGAGCAGTCGCGTGTTCTGCCGAGTAATTTAAATTTGCAGGCGGCAAATCCGGCGGTTCTTTCTGACGGCTCACTCGCCGTCGTTTACAGCGATCATCACCGCTGGAATGCGCGTCCGCGTCTGATACGTCCGCGCGATTGGCTTATCGTATCCAAGGATAAAGGAAAGACATTCTCCGAGCCGTTATTGATTACTGAGACGGGAGGAGGAAAAGGCTGGTCGTCGCTTGCCGTGAGCGAGCCGAAAAGCCCGAATCCAGACCGTTTATTTTGGCTTACCTCCGGTGATCATAAGGATAAAGTGATCGGAACATATCTTCAATTCACGGACGACCGGGGCGAGAAATGGTCTGACCCGGTGCGCGTCGACCAGGGAAACACGGGCAACGCCGACGCGCAGATTCCTTCGATTGCCGTCAACAAAGACGGCGTAGTCGGAATCACCTGGTTTGATATGCGCAATGATCAGAACCGCAAATGCTACGACCTGTACTTCGCCGTTTCGCTCAACGGCGGAAAGACGTTTCAGCCGGAAGTGCGCGTATCGCGTAAAAGCTCCTGTCCCAATACGCCGCGGAATAAAGGAGCTTTCGAGAGATTTGCTTTCGGCGGCGATTACCAGGGGCTGGTTGCTACGTCCGGGGGAAGTTTTCAGGCGTTATGGGCAGACAGCCGGGATGAAGTTTTCCATCTTCGCACAACTACAATAAAAGTTGAAACAAAAGCAGTTAGCCAAAAATGATTCCGTAAAAATCGGCAAGCGGAGGATGAGATTTGAAATTCAAAATAAACAAGAAATGAAAACGCGCCTATTATTCCTTATTAAACCGCCTTCAATCAAAACGGTGTGGTTTATATTGATTGTTGTCCTGGCGACAACAGCAGGAATGATCTGTGCCTGGCGTGCGCCGGGTCTCACCAGATACGCGCAGGATTCACTGATGCGCGCGCGCGGGACTTTGACCGCGCCCGAGGATATTGTAATTGTAGCAATTGACGAACCGAGTATTTCCCTTTTAGGACAGTTTCCATGGAAACGAGAACTGACCGCACGGCTTCTTAATACTATTTCTCCGTCTCAGCCGAAAGCGATTGCGCTTAATGTTTTATACGCCGAACCGACCGAGCCGGGAGATGACCAATCGCTTGCCGAAGCCGTTAGACAAGCCGGAAATGTCGTTCTCGGCGAGCAATTAATCGAAGACCGGATCAGTCCGGGTTGGACGCATTCGTCCTGGCTCGGTTTGGTGTCAGAAATTAAAAATGCCGCCGCCGGAACCGGACATGTCCATGTTCCAACCGAACAGGATGGAACGGCGAGAGAATTGATGCTGCGACTTGCAGACAGCGACGGCTCGCCCCGCTGGGCGCTGGCACTCGAAACGATTCGCGTCGGCGACCGGATCGAAGAAGAACAACTGATTGAAACAGACCAATTTCTGCGCATCGGGACGCGCCGGCTGCCTTTTATTCCCGGCGAAAAGTATTTCCCGTTAAACGTAAGTGATACGGTTAGCCGATTAACCACCGTTCAACCGCTAAGGATGACGATTGATTATATCGGTCCGACCGGCTCGTTCTCCCCCCAAACTTATAGTTTCGCTGATGTTTTAGACGGTCGCGTTTCGCCGGAAAGATTTCGCGGCAAGTATGTTTTAATCGGCGCGACGGCGGCGACTTTAGGCGATAGAATAGCGAC
>DASVRL010000372.1:0-5047 GCA_036388635.1 Pyrinomonadaceae bacterium | reverse complement strand
CTGTGGAACTTTCAACGCCGTACGTCCGAAGCTTTGCCCGAATTGCGGCGAGCCGGTCGGTTTGAAACACAAACACGACCAGCAGGAATGCCAAGAACGCGGAACCAGCTACAGCGTGCCGCTGAAAGTTAAAATCCGCTTGACGGTTTACGACAAAGACGCGGAAACCGGCGTATCGACTATCCGCGACATCAAGGAAGAAGACGTTTTCTTCGGCGAGATTCCGCTGATGACCGACAACGGAACTTTTATCATCAACGGCACGGAGCGCGTCATCGTTTCGCAGCTTCACCGCTCGCCCGGCGTGTTTTTCAAAGGCGACCGCGGAACTTACGTGGCGAAAGTCATTCCGTATCGCGGCTCGTGGATCGAGTTTGAATACGACCAGAAAAATATTCTTTACGCCCGTTTAGGCAAACGCAAAATCCTGGCTTCGATTTTCCTGCGCGCCCTCGGCTTGTGGCTCAACCCGCAGGTCGAGATGAAAAATCTTTCGGATTCGATTCTGGAAGAAGTCATCAAAAACTCGAATTTTTCGGACGGCGACATCCTGAGATTATTTTACGCCACCGACGAAGTGCGCCCGCAAAAAGGTCGCCTGTTTGTCAAAATCAGACCCGAAGGCGACAGCAATCTAATCGGAATGCGCGCCGAATCCGAAATCAAAGGCAAGGACGAGCCGGTCGTGCGCGCCGGAAAGAAAATCACGACCTCCGCGCTGCGCGATATACGCAAACTCGGAATCGAAGAAGTCGAAGTCGGGCAAACCGATTTCGAAGGCGCTTTCGCTTTAGACGACGTCATCAACACGGAAACCGGCGAAGTGATTCTGGAAGCCAACACCGAGCTGACTTCCGCCAAGTTGCAGCAGGTGATTGAAGAAGGCGTGGAAAGCTTTACGATTTTCTTCCCGGAACGCGATACCATCGGCGGCGTGATTACGCAGACTCTGAAAAAAGACACGATTACCAAGCCGGTCGACGCGCTTTTGGAAATTTATCGCAAAATGCGTCCGGGCGACCCGCCTACCGTGCCGACCGCCTATAAACTGCTCGAAGGAATGTTTTTCGACGCCCGCCGCTTTGATTTATCGCGCGTCGGACGCCTGAAATTCAATATCAAAATGGGCAGACCGGAAAAAGACCGCATCAACGACCCGCTTTTGTCGGCGTCGGATTTTACGGAAGTCGTTTCCTATCTGTTGCGGATGAAAAAAGACCACGAGCATTTCGGGCAGGACGATATTGACCATTTGGGCAATCGCCGCGTCCGCGCCGTCGGCGAATTGCTGGAAAATCAATTCCGCATCGGTCTGGAAAGAATGGAACGCGCCATCAAGGAAAAAATGTCCATCCAGCAGGATATGTTTACGACGATGCCGCGCGACCTCGTTAACGCGAAACCGGTGACGGCAGCCGTCAGAGAATTTTTCGGTTCGTCGCAGCTTTCGCAGTTTATGGACCAGACGAATCCGCTTTCGGAAATCACGCACAAGCGCCGCCTTTCGGCACTCGGACCGGGCGGACTGTCCCGTGAACGCGCCGGATTCGAAGTCCGCGACGTTCACCCGACGCACTACGGTCGCATTTGTCCGATTGAGACGCCGGAAGGTCCGAACATCGGTTTGATTTCGAGCCTCTCGTGCTTTGCGCGGATTAACGAATTCGGTTTTATCGAATCGCCGTATCGCAAAGTCGAAGACGGGCGCGTCGTCGAATACGTCAAAATCTACAACGGCGGCGACACCGGATTTAAGCCGAACGAACACGTCCGGCTGGAAGACGTCGAAGCGGCAAACGCAAAACTCAAAGAAGACCAGCGCCAAGCCGAGTTCGAGCCGTTTCCGTTTTACCTGACGGCTTGGGAAGAAGATAAGTGGATTATCGGACAAGCCAATATCGAACTGGAAGAAAACGGCTACATCGTCAACGAGCGCAACGCCTCGCGGAAAGCCGGTGAATTTATCACGGCAACGCGCGACGAGATTCAATATCTGGACGTTTCGCCCAAACAGCTTGTTTCGGTGGCGGCATCCTTGATTCCGTTTCTCGAAAACGACGACGCCAACCGCGCTTTGATGGGCTCGAATATGCAGCGCCAATCGGTGCCGCTTCTGCGCGCCGAAGCGCCGTATGTCGGAACCGGTATGGAACAGGTGGCGGCGCGCGATTCGGGCGCCGTGGTCGTGGCGAAACGCGACGGCATCGTCGATTACGTCGACTCGGAACGCATTATCATCAAAGCCGACCATAACGTGGACGGAACGATTTCGCGCGAGGTGACGGCGGACATTTACTCGCTCGTCAAATTTACGCGCTCGAATCAAAATACCTGTATCAATCAGCGTCCGATCGTGGCGGTCGGCGAGCGCGTGAAAAAAGGTCAGGTCATCGCCGACGGTCCCTGCACGGATAAAGGCGAATTGGCTTTAGGCAGAAACGTGATGGTCGCGTTTATGCCCTGGCGCGGCTACAACTTCGAGGACGCGATTTTGGTTTCCGAGCGTCTCGTTAAAGAAGATTATTACACTTCGATTCACATCGAGGAACTCGAAATCGAGGCGCGCGACACGAAACTCGGACCCGAAGAAATCACGCGCGATATTCCGAACGTCGGCGAAGTGATGCTTCGCGATCTGGACGAATCGGGAATTATCCGCATCGGCGCGCAGGTCAAGCCCGGCTCGATTCTGGTCGGCAAAGTGACGCCGAAAGGCGAAACGCAGTTGACGGCGGAAGAAAAACTTCTGCGTGCCATCTTCGGCGAAAAAGCCGGCGACGTGAAAGACGCCTCTTTGACCGCGCCTCCGGGAATCGACGGCACGGTGGTCGACGTGCAGGTTTTCACGCGCAAAGGTCAGGATAAAGACCAGCGCAGCCTGGACATCGAGCAGAACGAAGAAGACGATTTGCGCCGCGACCTCGAAGACGAAATTCGCATCTTGCAGGAGCAGCGCAACGAGCGTATTTATGAGCTTTTCGAAGGTCGCAAGCTCGCCAAAGATCTGAGCGACGGCGGCAACGTCCTCGTCAAAAAAGGCGAAGCGCTGACGCGCGAGATGCTCAACGGCGTTGATACGAAACTGCTTCGCAAGGCGGACGTCGCCGGCGGAACCGTTGATATTGCTACGGAAATCAAGGATTACGAGCAGAGAACCGAGCGCCAAATCAACATTTTGAGCGACATCTACGAGGAAAAAATCACCAAGCTGAAACAGGGCGACGAGCTTCCTCCGGGCGTTATCAAGATGGTCAAAGTCTTTATCGCGATGAAGCGCAAACTTTCGGTCGGCGATAAAATGGCTGGTCGTCACGGCAACAAAGGCGTTATCGCCCGCATTTTGCCGGAAGAAGATATGCCGTATTTGCCGGACGGAACGCCGGTCGACATCGTTTTGAATCCGCTCGGCGTGCCTTCGCGTATGAACGTCGGACAGATTCTGGAAACGCATCTCGGCTGGGCGGCGCGCGTGCTCGGTTATCATTTCGCCACGCCCGTGTTTGACGGCGCGACCGAAAATGAAATCAAGAAATATATCGGCGAGGCAAACAGCAAGTTTGACGAATTGAATCTTCCGCCGTCGGTCGGTCCTTCCGGCAAAACGCGTCTTTACGACGGTTTGACGGGCGAGCAGTTCGAGCAGAAAGTGACCGTCGGTTACATCTATATGCTGAAACTTTCGCACCTGGTTGACGATAAGATTCACGCCCGCTCGATCGGACCGTACAGCTTGATTACGCAGCAGCCTCTGGGCGGCAAAGCGCAATTCGGCGGACAGCGTTTCGGCGAGATGGAAGTCTGGGCGCTCGAAGCTTACGGCGCGGCGCACATCTTACAGGAATTATTAACTTGTAAGTCGGACGACGTTGCCGGGCGCTCGAAGATTTACGAGTCAATCGTCAAGGGCGATTCCGATTTTCAAGCCGGAATTCCCGAATCGTTCAACGTTCTGGTGCGCGAGCTGCAATCCTTGTGTCTCGACGTCGAACTGATTATGGAAGACGAGATTGACAAAGAAGCGATTAACGCCGGTGTCGGTGAAGTTTTATCGGTTGGTGTAGGTATCGAATAGTCGCGAGTCCGGAGAGTCCGGAGAGTCCGGAGAGTCAGAAGAAATATCTTCAATTTGACTCTCCGGACTCCCAAGACTCTCCAGACTCTCCAGACTTTTTTTCGGAGAAAAAAATGCTTTTTAGACAAGATAATAAAACACAATTAACGCCAAATTTTGAAGCGATTCGTATCAGCCTTGCCTCGCCCGAAAAAATTCGCTCGTGGTCGCATGGCGAAGTGACGAAGCCGGAAACGATTAATTACCGCACGTTCAAGCCCGAGCGTGACGGTCTTTTCTGCGCGCGCATTTTCGGTCCGGTTTCGGATTGGGAATGCCTCTGCGGAAAATACAAGAGAATGAAGCATCGCGGCGTGATTTGCGACAAATGCGGCGTCGAAGTCACGCAGGCGAAAGTTCGTCGCGAAAGGTTAGGTCATATCGAATTAGCCAGCCCGTGCTCGCACGTCTGGTTTTTCAAAGGCTTGCCCTCGCGCATCGGTCACTTGCTCGATATTACTTTGCGCGACCTCGAAAAAATTCTTTATTTCGAGCTGTATATCACGGTTGATCCGGGCGAGGTTCCGGGCTTGAAAGAAAAAGATTTGCTGACGGACGAGCGTTATCGCGAATTGACTCGCGATTTTCCGAACCAATTCGTCGCGAAAATGGGCGCGGAAGCCATCAAAGAGCTTTTGATGAAAGTCGATGTGGCGGAACTCGTCACGGAACTGCGCGGAAAAATGCGCGAGGAAACGTCGCAGCAGAAAAAACTGAAATATTCGAAGCGTCTGAAAGTGGCGAATTCGTTTATGCGCTCGCACAACAATCCCGAATGGATGATTCTGGACGTGATTCCGGTCATCCCGCCCGAGCTGCGCCCGCTCGTGCCGCTCGACGGCGGACGTTTTGCGACGTCTGATTTAAACGATTTGTATCGACGCGTTATCAACCGTAACAACCGTCTGATAAAATTGATGGAGCTGCTCGCCCCTG
>DASVRL010000371.1:0-6310 GCA_036388635.1 Pyrinomonadaceae bacterium | reverse complement strand
ATTTGCGCCGATGTCCAGAGTGCCGGCGGAAATTTTTCCCGACGTTCCCAGAGACGGAACGATAACAGACTGCCCGATGCCGCCGATCCTGATTTGATTGCTTTGCAGAACCTGAACATTGGCGCCGATGGCGACGGCGTTATTCACGCCCGACGCAAAACTTGTGTTGTAACCGACGGCGGTATTGTTGTCGCCGGTCGGACTCGAATTTTCTCCCAAGCCCGACAGCGCGCCGACGAAAGTGTTATTTTTGCCCGCAACGTTGTCTTTGCCCGCCGAAACTCCGATGAACGTATTATCACTGCCGTTCTCCGTGTTCAAGCCGCTGCCGCTGCCGACGAATGAATTACGCGAACCCGTCAGATTATTAAGCCCAGCGCCGCTGCCGACGAATGAATTTTGATTTCCATTGCTGGACAAACCGGCGTTTGCTCCGACAAAGGCATTGTTCGCGCCGGTCGTGTTGCCGCGCCCGGCATATGCGCCGAAAAATGCATTATTGAATCCGGTCGAATTCTTTTTGCCCGAAGTGAAACCGAAAAAGGCATTGGCGTCGCCTTCGGTGTTTTCCATCCCGGCTTCGCCGCCGAAAAACGAGTTGGCTTCGCCCGAAGTATTTTTCAAACCGGCGTTCGTCCCGAAAAAAGCGAGCAGCGTTCCCGAAACGTTGGCTTTACCGGCATAAGTTCCAAAAAAAGCGTTGCCGCCGCCCGTCTGGTTGGCGTATCCGGCTTCGAGACCGAAAAACGAATTTTCATTGCCGGAAGCGTTGAGCAACCCGGCATTCACGCCGTAGAAAGAATTACGATTGCCGTCCAGATTATTCTGTCCGGCGTTGCGACCGAAAAACGAATTAAAACCGCCGGTCGTGTTTTTCTGTCCGGCAAACGCGCCGAAAAACGAATTGCTGAAGCCGGTCGAATTATCCGCGCCCGCATTCGTTCCGGCAAATAAATTGAAATCGCCGGGCGCGCTCAAAGCGCGTGTTCCATTGAGATTAAACTGCGTCGCCGCGTTAAAAACGTTGGCTTTGCCTTCGCCGGAAATATTGAAATTCGCCGCGCCGGTTTGCTGATTCGGCGAATTTTGAATGTAATTCGCGCTGCCCGGCAAAGGCTCGCGCGCGTCGGTCATTCGTTCGTCCGTCGTTATCACGAACTGTTCCGCCGCGATTCCGCCCAGACGAAGCGAGTTGCTCGCCTGTCCCGCCACGTTCGCGTTCAGACTGCGCAGCGCGTAAGGCGTCGAAGCAATCGGCTGGCGCGGGTTTAAGACGGTGTAATTTTGTCCGCTGCCGTTTAATCGAACGCCGATTTCGAGCGAGCGCGGCGAGCCGTCAAAACTTTCCGCGCCGAAATCCAGATTGACCGTAAAAATTCCGTTGGTCACCGTCGCCGGAATGTCCGAAAGCGTTTGCCCGACCTGCTCGCCGTTTGCGCCGAACAATTTAAACTCGAATTGATATGTGCCGTTAGCCGCTACTCCGCCGTCGTTTAATTTGCCTTGAAACGTAAAAGACGCCGTTTGAGCCAAACCTGCACCTGCCAGCAGCAATGCTAAGATAAAAGCAAATAATAATCTGTTCGCCATTTTTATTTTCCTCATAAATATTTTTCTCTCTACCGACACGATGAGAATAAAAAATCGGCGAAGCGTTTTCACCACACATTCGTGTAGATAGTTTTTTCGTTCGGGAAAAGAAAAGACAGGCGATATAAAAAATTAATCTCGCCTGTCTTTTCTTAAATGTTTGAACAAAAATTTTATTTAATTAAGCTTTGTTGCAAGGCTTTCGACAAGGCTTCGGATTTTGCGATGCCGTTCATAGCCGGCAAACCGATGTCCGGCAAAACAATGTCCGGCAAACGGTGACGAATCGACGCCGCCGTCGCTTGTTCCATCAAGGCGTATTCGCCGGCGCATTCAAAACCTTCCGTAAAATTTATCATCGTCGCCAAACCTTCGCGGAGGTCGCGCAAATCTTCAATGATGGCGACCTTGATAATTTCCGGTGGCTTCGTTTCCATAAGTTTCGTTTCGGTTTGCAGCTTCAGCATAAATTTTCTCCACCCGTTTTCGATTTTATGCCTGAAAAGCCGCCGGTCACTACACAAACGTGTGGGGTTTATTCGGATAAAAAATCTGGTAAACTCGATTTTTGTTTGAACAGCTAAACAACCATCCATTTGCCGCGCTTAATTCGGAAAAGCTTTGACAGGCGGAATCGAATCTGTGAGTTTCTCTTTCTGACCTTCGCTTTTATATGTGGAAAAGCGGCGAAACATAACATATTTATTGAATTTTAACCGGCTTGTTTTTAAGACTTGTACGTTCTCAATAATGAACACGCCAAAACAGTTCGTAAACTATCAGAGCATATGCAGAAATCATTAAAAACAATGAAAATCTTAAATCAGCCGGTCTATGCACTACGTGATAATTAGCATAAAAGCGACATTTTTCAGTTTTCTTATTAAATTGAATTAGTTTCCCGCCGATTACAAATACGTTTTACCAATTGTGCAAAAATTCGCAAAGTCTTTTTTGTAAATCTTCCATCAAAAACTAATGTTTACGTTAAATCTAATATATAGCGCGTTTACTGGAACATTTATTATTCAATAATTTTGATTTTCAAATTATTGGTCTTACCAATTAAAAAAAATTGTTGACAAGGTCAGACTATTTTCACTACTCTATAAGAACTGAAACTGTGCATAGTTGTTTTACAAAGACAATTATCTTTAAAAGGCAAGTGTCTTTGATTGGCTTTTCCCAAAACAATTTAATCTATCTGTATTCAAAATTCGGTTTTAATTCGTAGATTACTCTGGATTTTTGAGTGCGGGCTCTGTTTGCAGCATTTTTGCGGCTTGATTGCAGATAGCCGAACAATCGGAGGAACATTTAATGATTAATGGAAACACGAAGCGACACAGTTTAGTTATATTCCTTGGAGTGACATTCGTCGGAGCGCTTTTGGCTCTTCTGCTGGCAGGCTTTAGCTCGTCGGCTCAAACGCAAACATTATTTACTGACAATTTTGAAGACGGCGACGCCAGAGGGTGGACAAAATCCGGCGGCACCTGGACAGTCGTCACGGACGGCTCGAAAGTCTATAAACAATCCGGAACGAGCAGCGACACGCGCGCCCGCGCCGGTTCGTCTTCCTGGACAAATTACGCCGTCGAGGCGCGAGTCAAGCCGCTGAGCTTTAACGGCGCTGACCGCTTCGTGGCGCTTATAGCGCGCGCTCAGAGCAGCACGAGCTATTACTATCTGACTCTTCGCAGCAGCAATAAAATCGAGTTGAAGAAGCTCGTTTCCGGTTCTTCGACGACGCTTGCCTCGAAATCTTTCACGGTCATGCCCGGAAGCTGGTATACGCTCAGGATTGAAGTCGTCGGAACATCGCTGGCGGCTTACGTCAACGGCGCTCTGCAATTGAACGCCTCGGACAATCAGTTCGGTTCCGGCAATATCGGCGGAGCAACATTTTACGCCAGCGCCGAGTTTGACGATTTCGTAGTGACGAATTTGTCGGCACCGCCGCCGACACCGACACCGACTCCGACCGCGACGCCGACTCCGACCGCGACGCCGACGGCGACTCCGACGCCTAATGTAACGCCGACGCCTTCCGTAACGCCGACACCGGCGCCGAATCCGGGCGACAGACCGGTCGGCTTTGCTTCGGTCAACGCGCTCGGTCAAAACGGGACGACCGGCGGCGCGGGCGGACTGACCGTCACGGTCAGAAGTTCCGCCGAGCTGCTCGACTATATTTTCCGGACAGGTCCTTACATAATTCAGGTTGACGGATTAATTACCGTGCCTTCGGCGATGCACAAAGTCGCCTCCGACAAAACGATTATCGGACTCGGGGCAAACTCCGGCATCAGCGGCGGCGGGCTGAATATGACCAACGGCGTGAAGAACGTCATCATCCGCAATATGGTCTTTGTTAATGCCAGCGACGATTCCATCGTGATACAGGAATCGGCGCATCACATCTGGATTGACCATTGCGATTTTTCCAACGGCTACGACGGGCTGATAGACACCAAGCGCGGGTCTGATTACGTGACGATTTCGTGGAACCATTTTCACCATCACGATAAGACGATGCTGGTCGGACACGACGACGGCAACGCGTCGCAAGACCTCGGGCATCTTCGCGTCACGTATCATCACAACTGGTTTGACGGCACGGTGCAGAGAACGCCGCGCGTGCGTTTCGCCGACCCGGTGCACGTCTTTAACAATTATTATCTAAACAACAGCGGCTACGGGGTTGCCTCGACGATGAATGCCGGTGTATTGGTTGAAGGTAATTATTTTGAAGGCGTCGGCAATCCGACCGTCATTCAAACCGGAGACAGCGACCCGGGACGCCTGGTTGAACGAAATAATATTTTCGTCAATTCCGGCGCTCCGCAAACAGCCGGTTCGGTAGTCGAGCCGGGCGCTTACTATAACTACACGCTCGATAATCCTTCCGACGTTAAATCCATTGTGATACAAGGCGCGGGAACGGGAAAATTAGGCTTCTGATTTTTGATTTCCGATTCGAATTAGGAGAAGAGAAGGGACGAACACTGCCGTCCCTTTTCAATTTTGGCGCGTAAATTCTTAATTTTGGACTGGTAAATAAAGCTGTCAACTTCCCTTTCGGAAAAAAATAAGGGATTCACTAAATGGTGAATCCCTCGTCAATGAAGTTAAGAGTTTTCCAAACTCCGTTTACCGATTGCAAGACTTAATCGCTTCATCGATTGTCGCATTAACGAGCCACAGTAACCTGAACCTGACGGCGGCTGACGTTGCCCGCCGCGTCTCGACTCTCGACGGTAATCGTATAAATACGACCGTTGCCCTTCGGCACGCGTTCGGCGCGTAAGCTGGCGGTGAGCGCTCCGGTTATTTGCCAATCCGGTGATTTGTCGCCTCCGAATGCCCCGCTGACCGGCTCGTTACTGGTAATTGAAACAATCCGCGTATCGGGCGTTCGTGTAACCGCGTCGGTCACGTTCGCCGTTAAAGTCACGGGAATCATTTTGCCGTTACTCTGCGTAATCGTGCTGACCGACGACGTTAAGCTGCCGATAACAGGCGCGGTCGTATCGCGAACAATGACACTAAAACTGCCCGTTGCGACGCTGCCTCTGGAGTCGGTCACGCTGGCGGTGACGGCAGTCGTGCCGAGCGCGAATACACTGCCTGACGGTTTGCTCAGATTGACCGGCAGGTTACCGTCTTCGGCGTCGAATGCCGAAACCTGGAACGTGGCAGTCGCGCCGGAAGCAGTGGTCGCCTCGACTATGATGTCGGCTGGCAGAGTCAATACGGGCGGCGTATTCGGAGCTTCGTTAATCGTCAGCGTTCCGTTCGTAGCACCCTGGTAGTTGACGTCGTTGATGGTCGCGACGACAGCGTAGGTTCCCGGATTAGTCGGCGCATTCGGCAAGCCGTTGTATGTCACGTCGACGTTCAGACCGGCAGGCTCGGTAGTCACCGACACGGCTTTGGGCGTTCCGTCATAGGTGAAAACCGGATTGTCCACGGCGACGGTCGCCGCCGCCTTCGCGATGACGAGCGTGCCCGTGATAGTGCCTTCATAACCGGGTTCGGTGATGGTTGCGACTACTTCGTAAGTGCCTACGTTGACGGGCTGTTCCGGATTGCCGTTATAAGTCACCTGGACGGCGAGATTCGCCGGCTCAGTGATAACCGAGATGCCCACGGGCGAGCCGGTGTATGTCTGGTTCAGACCCGCGAGCGAAACGGCTGCCGGTCCGCCGACTTCCGGCGACCATCCGCCGAGGACATTGGCGGGATTGCGCCAGTAATCAGCCTCATCGGCAGACATCTGTCGCGAAATCGGATGACGCTGGCTCGTATCGACGGGCGCTCCGTTTTCATCCCTGGTGTTATACTCCCAGAATCTGACGTTCGGATAGCCAGCCGGCGTGAGCGGATTCAGAAAACCGTCTCTCGCGTTGTCATCGAACCGCCAGGCTTCGGGACGAATATGCGAGCCCATCACCGAGTCGATAAAGACGACCTGACTGTATGGAAACTGGTCCGGGTCGATGCGCGTCAGGTATGCGCCGGTCACGCCCGGTGCAGCGGTCAGACGGCTGTTGACAAACACATAACCGTTTTTTCCGGCGCCGTTGCGAATCTGTGTGTAATAGGCGTTCGAATTGATCATCTTGAGTTCACTGTTGCGGAAATAAACCGCGCCGGTGCCCCACAGGAAGTCGATGTCGCCTTCGATGTAGCTCTCGTTGACGAAGCCGCCCTGATT